>JAUVDU010000060.1 GCA_030595135.1 Deltaproteobacteria bacterium
ATCAACCACTTACCTATCGATTTAAGATTGTCAATTTAGCATCGACCAGCGGATTTAGCAAATAAAAATATTAACAAGGATTTAACAACCCCCTCGTGATGCCATTCCAAGCATTTTTTTACAGTGACATCTGCACCACAAACTGCTAAAAGGCGGCCCTGGCTTTAAGCATAAAAAATAACTTCAACCTACTTAACGAGAAGATTATGAAAGATTTTACCCGCTATAGCGGCACCAGTGACTATATTGTCTCCGAAGACCTGCAAAATGATGTTAATGTTTCAATCGCTCTAGGAAGGCCCCTGCTGATCAAAGGCGAGCCCGGTACCGGCAAAACCCTGCTCGCAAAAAGTGTGGCGGCGGGCCTCGGCCAGGAGTTGTTGACCTGGAATATCAAATCAACGACCAAAGCTCAGGACGGCCTCTATCTCTATGACACCGTCCAACGCCTTAACGATTCCCGTTTCGGCGGCAATGACGTCTCCAATATCGAGAACTACATAAAACTCGGCAAACTTGGTGAAGCTTTTGCCAGGGAAACCCAGGTTGTTGTTTTGATCGATGAGATCGACAAAGCCGACATCGAGTTTCCCAATGATCTCCTGGCCGAACTTGACGAGATGAAATTCTATATCCCGGAGACCAAGAAGACGATTACAGCAATCCAGAGACCGGCAATCATTATAACAAGCAATTCGGAAAAAGAGCTGCCTGATGCTTTTCTACGCCGCTGCGTCTTCCACTACATCGAATTTCCCGACCAGGAACTGATGCAGCAAATCGTCCGCGTCCACTTTCCCGATCTTGAGAAAAAGATGATCAAAGAGGCGATGGCCGCGTTCTATCAGCTGCGAGAGCTCGATGGTTTGCGCAAAAAACCCTCAACCAGTGAACTGATCGACTGGCTCAAAGCCCTGCTCGCAGCCGGCCACAACGGCAAAGTCGACCTTCAGAAAGACCTCCCTTTTCTGGGCGCCCTCTTAAAAAATGAAAACGATTACGAAATTGCAGCCAAACAACGCAATGCTTTTCAGCGGCGCGGTGCCCTGGCCTCTTTTCGCAGATAAATTATGTTTACTAGTTTTTTCTATTGCCTCAGGGCTCACAAGATCATGGTTACGCCAACCGAATGGCTGGCTCTGATGGAAGCCATGAACCGCGGATTTGCGGGCCATAGCCTGGTCTCGTTCTACCACTTGAGTAGAGCCCTGCTGGTCAAAACCGAGGCCCTCTTTGATCATTTCGATCTTGCCTTTCGTGAGTTTTTTACCGGCCTTGAGGTTCCGCCAGAAATTTTCGAGGAACTCTGGAAGTGGCTAGGCAAAGAGTCTTTAAAAAGAGAGATCGATGCCGACGCTTTAAAAGGTCTACCGAAACATGACTGGGAAACGATCAAAAAGATGTTTGAGGAGCGCCTCAAAGAACAAAAGGAGGCCCACAACGGCGGCAACAACTGGGTTGGAACCGGCGGCACCTCACCTTTCGGCCATGGCGGGCACCATCCCGGCGGCTTACGGGTCGGCGGCGAAAGTGGCGGCGGAATGGCCTTAAAAATTGCCGCCGAAAGACGTTTCAAAGGCTACCGCCGCGATGTCACGCTTGATGTTCGCCAAATCAAAGTCGCGATGAAAAAACTCCGCCATCTGCGCCGCACCGGCAGCCGGATGGAACTCGATATTGATGCAACCATTGATAAAACGTGCAAAAATGCCGGCGAAATCGACCTGATCTTCAGTCCCGAACATAAAAACGATGTCAAACTGCTACTCTTGATGGATGCCGGGGGCTCGATGTACCCTTACGCCAAACTGGTTGATCGGCTCTTTTCGGCCGCGAACTCCGTCAACCATTTTGCCGAATTCAACCACTACTATTTTCACAACTCGATTTATGACTACCTGCGGCCTGAAATTGACGGCCGGGAACGGGTCTCAACCGCCCAGGTTCTCAAAGAACTCAATCCTGAGCACAAAGTCATCCTGGTCGGCGATGCCAGCATGGCCCCCTATGAGCTCTTCATGGAGAACGGCATCATCGACTACTACGACAGTAACGAAACTGCCGGCATCGTCTGGTTTGAGAGAATCGCTAAACATTTTCGCCGCACCGTCTGGCTCAACCCGATGCCCCAACGCTACTGGCGACACCCCACCATCAGCGCCATCAGCCAGGTCTTCCCCATGTTCCACCTCTCTTTAGAAGGGCTTGATGAGGCCATCCAGAAGTTAATATCATTTTAATAAGGAGAAAATTCATGTTTAACCAAGAGCGAGATTACAACAAGTTTACTTGGAATGATTTAGGTGATCTGGATCAAGGAAGACCTAATCTGGGCATGAAAATTCCGGTTCTATTCTATCGTTTACTCCAGTATACCTGGCGGGACGTAATGATTACTGAATTGGGAGTGGATAAAGCCAATGAGATAATTATCAAAGCGGGAAAACTTGCCGGGGCACAATTTTGCGAAAACATGCTTAACCGAGATCTCGAATTTAACGAGTTTGTCGCTCAACTGCAGCAGGTGCTCAAAGAAGAGGCCGTCGGCATTCTTCGCGTGGAAAAAGCTGACTTGGAAAACATGAGATTTATATTGACAATAGCTGAAGATCTTGACTGTTCCGGACTGCCGACAACTAATGAAGTGATCTGTCAATATGATGAAGGTTTTATTGCCGGCATTTTTGAATCCTATACCGGAAAACTTTTTTCCGCAAAAGAGATTGACTGTTGGGCCAGCGGTGACCGGGTTTGCCGGTTCCGTGTCAATTTACTTGAGGATTATTGAATGATTGAAGAATCCATTGAAAAGTTAGCCACTCTTCTACAAGGTAAAATTCCGGACAAAATAGAGACCGAAATAATTACTAATGAAGAACATCGCCATCTTGCGACTATGTTGAATCAAATTTTTGAGTTCATGCAAGAGACTCATGAATTCATTGAGCCGTTGTCTAAAGGAGATTTGCATGAGATAAGCATGCAACCAAAAAACTTTCTGAGCTCACCTTTTAAGGAACTGCATTCTCGTCTGCGCCATCTTACTTGGCAAACAGAACAGGTTGCGCAAGGTGACTATAATCAGCGAGTTGATTTTATGGGCGATTTTTCTGAAGCTTTCAATTCCATGATTACTGCTCTCGACAACAATGAAAAACAGCTAAAAAGAAAAATTGATGAGCTGGAAAAGGCCCTTACCCATATTAAAACTCTTGAAGGTCTTTTGCCCATATGTGCCAACTGTAAAAAAATAAGAGTTGATGATGACAACCCCAAAGACCAGAAGAGCTGGTCACAAATTGAGGCTTTCTTAACTAAAAAAACCAACGCTCAGTTTACTCACACCATTTGTCCTGAGTGCATGAAAAAGCTCTACCCTGATTTTTCACAAGGTTAGCAATAACGTAGTCGAATATTTACAAACTTTTATTAGTCTCTTTTCTAAGGTTAAAAGAGACTAACAATCAATAAAATCTTGCTCAAAATCACCTGCTTTCATCGGAGAGGTGGTCGATCAAGCCCATGACGCCGCGAATAATACGGACTTCTCGGTGAGTCATTGAGGCTCGGCCAAAGAGGCGACGAAAATATTCGAGGAGATGGTCAGGATTGCTTTTATCGAGAAAATCATTGGCCTCTAAGGTTTTGCGAAGATGGCCGTACATCCCCTGTAATTCACTGTGGGTAGCCAGTTCGACAGTTGCCTGCGGAGCGCGATCAGCACTTTGCTTACGCCCCAATTCATAACCATACAAAAGTACCGACTGGGCCAGATTCAGCGAAGAGAAATCTGAATTTACGGGAATCGATGAGAGAATGTGGCTATGTCGGCGCTGCTCTCGGGCGAGCCCGAAATCTTCGCGACCAAACATTATGGCCACCGGCGTCCGGTTGCCCAGAGCTTCAATTTTTTCCGCCGTTTGGGCCGGAGTATAGACGGGCTGACAATATTTCCCGAGACGGGCCGTAGTTCCGACCACAAGTTTGAAATCAGCCAGGGCCGTATCTAAATCGGAAAAGACCGCTGCCTCTTCGAGGAGGTTATCAGCTCCGCAGCTTAAAGCCCGAGCCGGATCAGAGAGATGATCACAGCCGGGTGAAACCAGAAGCAGACGGCCAAGACTAAAATTTTTCATAGCCCGGGCTACGGCCCCGACATTCTTATCAAGTTTTGGTTCAACCAAAACAATGGCCAACTCCGGCCAGCTATTTTTCATAAAAAATCTTCCATTAAAATGAGTTTACAAAAGAGAAAGTTGCGAAGTCAAGGGAATCATATTACATCAGAACATAAGGAGGATTACCTGTGGACAAAAAAGCCACCATTTTTGAGCCCTACCCGTTTACGGTAGGGGAGAGAATTTTACGGCGACGCAAAGGAAAACTTGAGGATTGGGACGTAATTGGGATCAGCGATGATGAAGTCACCGTCAAGTGCCCGTTTCACGGTATGGAACTTACGTGGAAGAGGAATCAGTTCTGGTATGGCGGCGACTCCGATTGATCTCAAAAAGAGTGACGGCGGCGGCGATCCCGACATTGAGTGATTCACTGCTCCCGGCTAGAGGAATTGTCACTTGAAAATCGCAAGTTTTAGTGACAATCGGCCGCAACCCTTTATCTTCGGAGCCGAGCACTAAAACCACAAAATCCGGCCACTCAATAGAGTAAAGATCTTCGCCCCCGTCAGCCGCCGCACCATAGATCCAGAAGCCGGATTCCTGACAACGACGCAAAGCATCAGCCAAATTAACAATCCGGCTGATCGGCATATTTTCCAGAGCCCCGGCGGCGGTTTTAGCCACGGTTGCCGTAATTGCGGCGCTGCGTCTTTCCGGCAAGAGCAGACCGGCAACCCCGGCGGCGGCGGCGGTTCGGATAATAGCCCCGAGATTCCTTGGATCGGTCACCCCGTCAAGCGCGACCAAAACAGATCCTTCGGAAATTGATTTGGCCGAGCGCAAAAGCTCAGCCAGCGGTGTAAAAATAAAGGGTGCAACCGCAACGGCTACACCCTGATGGCGCACTCCTTCAGTTAGACGATCCAAAGCTGCGACCGGCACCGATTTAATGGTAATTCCGTCCCTTCGAGCTCTCTCGACCAGTTCCTTAAGCCTGCGCCCGGCATCGTCAAGGCAATAGAGGGTCTGAATCCTCCGTCCTTGACGCCGCAAAAGCTCATCAACAGCATTAATCCCGCAAACCAGGTTCTCACCCTTTTCAACCATCGACACACAGTCCTCCAGAAGACAATTATTGCGCAATCAGTTACCAAAAAGACGCAAATGAATAAACTTCGACCACCATGAATCGGGATTAGCTCCGGTTGCCAAGGTTTTGGCTTTCGGTGCGCTATGGGCTTTCGCGTGGGCTGTGGCCGCCTGTGTCAACGCCGGAGAGGCACCTTTTGTTTGAGAAATCGGCGGATGCATAATAACTACCGGTTCGGGGCAGCGCTGATAACAGGGCTGCGGGCAGGAACGACTCGGCTGAAAAACTTTAGGCGTACTACCATCAATCTCTTGCCCAAGTTTTTTCTCTTCACCGCCAAGATCATCGACAAGTCCCTGAACTTTAACTACCATCTCCTGGTTGTCAGCCATCAGACTCTGTAAATCTTGCAGATGCTTAACTGACTTTTTGACCTGAACCAAGCGCCGCTTAAGACTCAAGACAACCAGCTCATCTTCCAAAGCCTGGACCCGGTTACCCAACGCCTTCTCTCCCTCTTGCAAGGTTGTGAACTGACGATCAAGGTCAACAATCTGCTTATGCAACTTCTGATTATTAAGAAAAACCGAAATCACGGCCAACGCCAGCAAACCTACAACAATTATTGCAACAAAGGAAAAAGCTTTGCCATTCTGCTTTTTGAGACTTCCTTTTTGCGAAACAGTGTCGCTATTTTCTACTTTTTTATCAGCTTTTTCTTCACTCACAAGTTCTCTCCTGAAAGATCTATTGCTAAAGTTAATGTAACTATTCAGCGTAGGTAGAAAAACACCATATATTGATTAATCTTAGTAAATTCTGGGGACATAACCTGATTCTCCGAAGGAAATCGGGATTGTGTCCCCAGAATTTACGGGTTAGCTGAATAGTTACAAGTTAATTAGTAAAGACGTTGATTATAACCTTTCTTAGCTCTTCGGTCAAGCCTGAGATTTTATTTTTCCAGACCCTTCAGGAGATCAAGAATCTCTTTAGTTTTGCTCTCCATAAGCTCCTGATCACCTCGACTCTCGACATTGAGACGGAGCAGAGGCTCGGTATTTGACGAACGCAGATTAAAACGCCAATCGGCAAATTCAAGACTCAAACCATCAATCCGGTAACGCTCTTTGACCTCTTCCCGCCCACTGAAATATTTTTCAATCATAGCGATTGCGGCTTGCGGGTCATCGAGACGAAGGTTAATCTCGCCGCTGACCGGAAAACGCCTGATTCTCTCGTCAACCAGCTCCGAGAGAGGACGTCCGCTTTTTGATATCAACTCCAAGACTAAAAGCCAGGGAATCATGCCGGAATCGCAATAGGAAAAATCTTTGAAATAGTGGTGAGCACTCATTTCACCACCATAAAGGGCATCAAGCTCACGCATCCGGTCTTTAATAAAAGCGTGGCCGGTCTTCGAAACATGAGCCTTACCCCGGTTTTCAGAAACCAGCTCAATCGTATTCCAGGTGAGTCGCGGATCATGAACAATAGCAGAACCGGGATGATTAGAGAGCAGGTTTTCAGCCAGGAGCCCGACGATATAATAGCCCTCGATAAAACGTCCATGTTCATCAAAAAAGAAACAGCGGTCAAAATCTCCGTCCCAGGCGAGACCGACAGCGGCCTGATGCTTAATCACGGCCTGGCTCGTTAACGAACGATTTTCGGGCAATAAAGGGTTGGGGATCCCTTGCGGAAAGCTGCCATCGGGCTCATTCAGCAATTTGATCAGAGTAAAAGGGAGGTAAGCTTCCAGTTCATCAAGCACAACTCCGGCGCAACCGTTTCCGGCATTGACCACAACCTTCAGGGGTTTAAGACAATCTAAGTCGACATAGCCGAGGAGATGTTTAATATAGGCGGGACGAAAATCTAAAGGGGTAACCCGACCAAAGCTCAAAGAGTCAGGAAATTGACCCGCTTTAACCAACTCTTCGATCTGGGGCAGACCATAATCTCCGCTTAAGGGCCGTGATTCATGGCGCACCAGTTTCATACCGTTATAGTCGCCGGGGTTATGACTGGCGGTCACCATAATGCCACCGTCGAGACGGTAGTTAAAGGTCGCAAAATAGATCTCTTCGGTACCGCAGAGACCAAGATCAAGGACATCGGCCCCGCCGTCATTAAGCCCGCGGCTAAGGGCTGTGGCCAAAGCCTGACTTGAGGGACGCACATCGCGACCGACGGCAACTTTTTTCGGCTTTATAAAAGCGGCAAAAGCCCGGCCCAGACGATAAGCCAGCTCTTCATTAAGTTCATCGGGAACCCGACCGCGAATGTCGTAGGCCTTAAAACAAGCAGTAGAGATCTCTTTTACGGACATCAATTAACTCCTTTTATGCAACTATTCAGCTAACCCGCAAATTCACGGGATTTAATTGCAATCCAGCACTTCCCAAATCCTGCCTCGTGAAGGGTTTCTGGATGAAATTGACACCTGCGTCCAGAACCCCGCGCCGGGCGATCACATTGGCCGTATAGCCGGACATGAATAAACTCTTTAAATCCCCGTGATGGGCGAGCAATTTTTTGGCCAGATCCAGACCGTTCATTTCGGGTAACACCACGTCACTTAAAAGCAGATGAATCTC
>JAUVDU010000318.1 GCA_030595135.1 Deltaproteobacteria bacterium
GTATCAACCTGCTGCCCTGTACCTCGGACGATTTTTCCAAGCTTTGTCAACGGGTTGAAAAAAAGATTCTGGCGACGGCCCGCCAGTTTGTCAAACGGGCCGAAAAGATTGATGCCCGTTTCGGAATTCCGATTATCAACAAACGCCTGACCATTACCCCGGCGGCCTTGGTACTCTCTGGAGCTTTGACCGGAAATGCCGGTGAAGATCGTGAACGGGTGGTCGCTTTTGCCAAGCTCCTGGATCACTGCGCTAATGAGGTGGGGGTCGACTTTCTCGGAGGTTTCGGCGCTTTGAGTGAAAAAGGGATGAGCTATGCTGATCAAACCCTGATCGAGGCCATCCCCGAAGCTCTGGGCTCAACCGAAAAGATCTGTGGCTTTGTCAATCTGGCCAGCAGTAAAGCCGGAATCAATATGCGTGGGGTGGCAAAAATCGGCGGCATTATCAGAGACCTGGCCCTAAATAGTGAAAATGCGATCGGGGCGGCCAAGTTTGTTGTTTTTGCCAATGCGGTCAGTGATAACCCCTTTATGGCGGGCGGTTTTCACGGGATTCAGGAGGCTGATAATGTTTTGAATGTCGGCATCTCCGGGCCCGGCGTGGTGCGTCGCACGGTCGAGGCCGCCCCCCGCGATCTGGCCTTGGATGAAATCTCTGAAATTATCAAAAAAACCGCTTTCAAGATTACTCGAGCCGGGGAATTAATCGGCCAGGAGCTGGCCCGTGACTTAGGCGTTCGTTTTGGCTCTCTTGATCTTTCCCTGGCCCCGACAACTGCGGTTGGTGACAGTGTGGGCCGGATTCTTGAGGCGATGGGCCTGGAACGAGTCGGAACCCACGGTTCGACCGCGGCTCTGGCCCTGCTCACGGACGCGGTCAAAAAAGGCGGCCTCATGGCCTCAAGCCATATCGGCGGATTGAGCGGTGCCTTTGTCCCGGTCAGCGAGGATGTCGGACTTTCTGAAGCGGTCAAGATCGGAGCTTTGACCATCGATAAACTCGAAGCCATGACCACCGTCTGCTCCGTCGGTCTCGACATGATTCCGGTGCCCGGCGACACCAAAACGACCACGATTTCCGCCATTATTGCTGACGAATTGGCAATCGGCATGATGAACAATAAAACTACAGCCGTGCGCCTGATTCCGGTACCCGGAAAAAAAGCCGGCGAAATGGTCTCTTGGGGCGGCCTCCTCGGTGAAGCCTACATCGTCCCGTTACATAAAGAAAACAGCGACTACTTTATCTGGCGCAAGGGGCAAATTCCGGCCCCGGTCACCAGTTTTAGGAACTAGATTAAGATGATCAAAAACAATCGTGGACAAGGGCAAGATCAGTATCTGATTGATGATTTCAAGCTCGAAGAGAGCTGGCGGATGTTCAAGATCATGGCGGAATTTGTCGAAGGGTTTGAACAGCTCAACAATGTTGGAGCGGCAGTCTCGGTTTTTGGTTCGGCCCGCACCAATCCGGAACATCAGGACTACCGTCAGGCGGTCTACCTCGGCAATTTGTTGGCTAAATCCGATATTACGGTAATTACCGGTGGTGGCCCCGGCATCATGGAGGCCGCTAACCGGGGAGCCAAGGAGGCGGGGGGCCGGTCGATCGGTCTCAATATCACCTTGCCGATGGAACAGAAACCGAATGATTATGCAACCGAGCTGGTATCTTTCAAATATTTCTTTGTCCGCAAGGTGATGTTAATCAAGTATGCCCGCGCCTTTGTCGTCTTTCCCGGCGGATTCGGCACGCTCGATGAGATGTTTGAGGCGATGACCCTGATTCAGACCAACAAGATTAAGCCCTTCCCGATTATCCTCTACGGTTCTCACTTCTGGCGCAACCTGAGCGACTGGTTCCGCGACGATCTGGTCAGCACCGGCCTTGTTGCCGAAAAGGATCTTGATCTCTTTACAATATGCGATGATATTGAAGAGGTGGTCTCTCTGGTCAAAGAGTGTTTGAAGGATGATCCCGATTGCGAATTCAGGGAAGCAGAAGTCACTACTTAAGAATAATCTTATGCTCCATTAACGACACCTGGCTGATTTTTGCCTCAATTACTTTCTGTTCACCAAAAAGATTTTCCAACACAACTTTTTCACCTTCCGGTTTGACGACAAAAACTCCTTCCATGACTAAGGTTTCATGGTCATCTCGTTTTAGATAAACATTTAGTTCACACATCAGTTGTCATCTCCTCATTAATTAAAGGAATCAGGTTATCGATCAAGACCGGCAGGTGATCTTTTTGCACCCCAACCACGGTCAGATTTTCCTGGGTCAAAGGGATAAGAAGTTTTCTTGCCGGGCTGGCAGCGATGGCCTCGGCCATTGCCGGCGTCAATTCGCCCATCATGGCGTGAGCCATAACCACGGAAATGGTGCCGATAACAATTTCAACCCGAGGCACCGAACGAATAATCGCATTCTCGCCGGTAGCCCCGCGATTGGCCCGGGCTTTCATCATCGCCGCCGTCGCGATGGCATTGCTGCCTAAGGCCCAGATTTCAACCTTTTCCCCATATTCATCTTTCAGGCGCCGGATAATAGCACTGCCGATCCCGCCGCCCTGACCATCAATCACTGCGATACGCATAAGCGAGCCTCATTATTCACAATTCATATGTTTTATTTTCCTTATACTATTCCAGAGTTCCACATTTCGCAAGCGTAAAAGCGCTTGTGCGTGGATTTGCCCCTTGACAAGCGGGTTTTGAGTGTTATCTTAGGGTAAGTCACAAAAAATCAGTGGGTTTATAGCGGAATGATGGAAAGTTCGCATTTTTTCACCCTAATTTTAACACTTGCTTTACGAGGATCTACAATGAGCGAAAATTGTGCAGAGGGAGCAACCTGCGGCAGTTGCAGCAGTTCCGATAGTTGTTCAGCCGAAGATAAACAGAAACGGGAAGAAGAGGTTTTACAAGCCCGCCTCACACATATCAAACACCGCCTGGTTGTCATGAGCGGTAAAGGCGGCGTTGGTAAAAGTACGGTTGCCGTCAGTTTGGCCGTCAGCCTGGCCCAGCAGGGCCACAAGGTCGGACTGCTTGATGCCGACATCCATGGCCCCAATATCCCAAAAATGTTGGGCCTTGACAATAAACGTTTACAAGCCAGTGAAGGCGGGATTATTCCGGAACCGGCGAGGGAGAACCTGAGTGTCGTATCGATGGCGTTCCTGCTTGACAATCCCGA
>JAUVDU010000078.1 GCA_030595135.1 Deltaproteobacteria bacterium
CGAGAGCAAGCGCCTTATCCGTCATTGAATAAAAGTCCACAACATACCTAAATAAGTACACTACAGTTAAAAGTTCCAAATTACAGACTTTTTTAAGGCTGTAAAGAGCACGCTAACACATAATCAATATTCATTCAACTGCTATCTTCAGCAACATCATCCCCACACCCAAGCGTTGGTGCTTGCAGACCCAACTTTAAAGGCACAATATAGTTACAATTCCTGTTTATCCAGCAGCCGGCGAATTCGGCTGAAAATCTCATCAAAACTATATGGTTTATTGATAAACTCCCCCTTACTTAGAATATCTTTATGGATACTGTCATCCAAATATCCAGAAGCAAAGAGGATTGCTATATCAGGATATATCTCTTTAATTTTTTCGCTGAGTTCCTTACCCCCCATCAAAGGCATGACCACATCAGTAAAGAGCAGGTCTATACTGCCTTTATGGCTTTTGGCTTTTTCAAGCGCCTCCCGGCCATTTGATGCAGTAATAACTTGATAGCCTTTCTGCCTGAGCTTAAGCTTAACTATTGCTTTGATGTTCTCATCATCTTCGGCCACCAGTATCACTTCAGTCCCGCCAATCGATAATTCAGATTTCACGTCTGCTTGCTTGTCAACACCTCCATTTTCATTCATAATCGGCCAATAGATTTTGAATGAGGTGCCTAACCCCGGTTCACTGTAGACATAAATACTTCCGTCATTCTGTTTGACTATTCCATACACCGTCGCCAGCCTCATACCAGTCCCTTTACCCACCGCCTTAGTGGTATAAAACGGTTCAAAAATATGGCCTAAGACCTCCTTGTCCATACCGCAACCATTATCGGAAACTTCTAAGAGCAGATGCTGTCCGCGAGAACTTTCTGTATGAAGTAAAGCATAATCTTTATCCAGATAAACCTCGGAGGTGGAAACTTTAATGACCTCATCAACAATTTCAGGGTGACTTCTAAGAGCATCTCGGGCATTAACCACCAAGTTGACAACAATTTGGTTCAGTTGGCCGGGATCAGCGAAGATTTTCCCCACCTTAACATCCAGTGATGTTTCCAGTCGGATATCTTCTCCGATCAAACGTCCCAGCATTTTCTTCATTTCGTCAAGCAGACTGTTGATATTGACTACTTGCGGAAGGATTTTCTGATTGCGGCTAAAAGCCAGGAGTTGTTTGGTCAGATGGGCCGCCCGTTCTCCCGATTTCAGTATTTCCTGTACATTCTGCCAGGTTTCACTGCCCTCTTCCAGATCGTCTAAAACTATTTCAGAATAGCCATAGATGGCGGTCAGGATATTGTTAAAATCATGGGCGACGCCGCCGGCCAAGTTACCGATAGATTCCATCTTTTGGGCCTGGATGAGTTGAGCTGCAAGTTTTTTCTTCTCCGAGATGTCTTTGGCCACATGGGCGATGTGTGTGAGTTTACCCCTTTCATCAAACACCGGAGCCGCCGAGACCAAAAAAGTCTTGCCCAATTTCTTGTGCTCCATCTCCCGGCTATAGGGTTTAAAATTATCCCTGGTCTCCAGAAGCGAACAATTATGGCAGGGTTTATCCAGACCCAGAAAAAGTTCATAGCAATGATTTCCAAGAATTTTATCTAGGGGAAGACCAAGAATAACACCTGCTGCTTGATTGGCTTTTACTATGCGTAGGTCAGTATCCTGAAGGGTGACAACATCAACAAAAGAGTTAAAGGTTCTTTCCCACTCCTCTTTACTCTGACGCAATAGGTTTTCCGTTCGTTTTCTCTCGCTTATATCTCTGATGATGCTTATTACTCTTACGACTTTCCCATCTTGCCGAAAAAAAGTTGTCGTAATATCGCCTAGGAAAACCTCACCATTTTTGCGCTTCAGATATTGTTCAGTGGTAATAATTTCCTGTTCTAGTTCAATTGCCTGCCTAAATTTCCTGCCAAACTCCAAAAACCCATCTTGGCCGGGGTAGAACATACTGGTTTCCATGCCGAAACATTCTTCGGGGGTATAACCAAAAACAGTCTCAACTGCGGGGTTAACGAACTCAACTACCCGTTCCGGCATTTTTACGGAAAATATTGCCTCTCCCAGAGAGTTCATCAGTTTTTCAAGGAAGTTTTTTTCTTTCCGCAGTGCATCCTCGGTTTTTTTCAGCTCGCTGATACGTTCTCGTATAATCCGTTTCAGGCGGCGGTTAAAATAAATCAGCATCGTTATTCCAGCCATGACAAACAAGATGACTGCAATCCATATAAAACTGTACAAACGGGTCAAATCAGGCTCAGGCTTGGGATTGTAGATAAAACCGTCAAGGCTATAACCTGGCTCAGCCATGCCTAATTGGACATAGGTCTCGGCCATATGATGCCAGCGTCCGGGATTCATGTGGCCGATCTCAATCAGCTCAGGCATAATGAGTGGGCGCATGGCCTCGGCCTCAAAATGGAGATGGTCGATGCTTTTGGCAACCTCATATTTACGCTTAATCAGTTCGATTATTTCAGAGGGATGGGTCATGGCATATTCCCAGCCCCGCAATGAGGCTCGGCGAAATCTTTTCACCTGATCCGGGTGGGTTCTTAGTTTTTGCTCGGATGTAAAGAGTGTGTCACCATAGAAATCAATGCCGTAGGTAGTTGGCTTGATAACTGTCGCAGGAATATTTTGTTGTTTTAGATAGTATGGTTCATTAGTTATATAGGCATTGAAGACGTCGGTTTTCCCCTCCAGCAGATCATTAATATCATAACTGCTGGGGATAATCGCAACCTGATCCGGCGTGACCCCTTCGTTGCGAAACACAGCCAGATGTTCGGCCGCGTCATTTCCCAGCAGCAACATGACTCTGCGACCAATCATACCTTGAGGGGTACTGACTCCGGACTCTTTTTTAGCTAAAAAAACAAGAGCTGAGTGCTGAAATACAGCGGCGAGGGCGACGAGGGGCATACCGTGCAATCTGTGGAGCAACAGTTCGGAAGGAGCAACACCGTAATCAGCTCGCCCGGCAAGAACTTCACCAACCGGACGCCGGGTTGGACTGCCGCTTTTTATGGTTACATTGAATCCGGCACTCTTATAATAATTTTGCTCAATAGCGGCGTAATATCCGGCAAACTGGAACTGATGGAACCAAGGTAACTGGAGGGTGATTTGCACGAGGTTGTTCTTTTCAGCCGCCGACTGAGTGTTTCCCGGCTGAGACAAAGCCATAATTGAACAGGTTGCCATCACTATAACCAGAAAACAGCGGCCAACCGACCCAGACAAAAGCTGAGTAAACAGCCTGCTTAATGATCTGATGAAATCCATGACATTCTCCTGCTTCGTGCCTGACCGAAAACCGCCGTACCACTTTTTTAAGCAACCCGGCTATCTGTCGAAGATTCTTAGAAGGCTGTAGTTATTTCATAGGTTGATTCTAATATTCTAACCGACAGAAATATTTAAGTCAAATTTCGTTGAATCTTCAGAAGAGATATGATATAGTACCAAAATAGAGAAAAAGTGGTACAACAAATTACATGACAAGGAAAATATGGAACGAACTATCAGCAATCAACTCGTCTCGTGGATGAAAAAACGGCCTCGCAAACCACTTATTGTGCGTGGGGCAAGACAGGTTGGCAAAACATATTCACTCGCAGAGTTCGGCAATAAAAATTTTAAGGCCTGCCATTACCTCAATTTTGAAGAAGATGAACAATTAACGTCAATTTTTGCTAAAGATCTAAAACCTGATCGAATACTCAAGGAGTTGGAATTTTACCTTGATAGTTCTATTAGTGTGCAAGAAGACATCCTGTTTTTTGATGAGATCCAGGCATGCCCCAGAGCTTTGAACAGCTTAAAATATTTCCAGGAAAAAAAACCGAACCTGGCTATTGTTGCAGCCGGTTCCCTGCTTGGAGTTGAACTTAGCGACGTTTCGTTTCCGGTCGGCAAAGTCGAATTTATCGATATGCACCCTTTATCTTTTGTTGAATTTCTCAACGCAACAGGTGATCACGCTTCTTATTCATTCCTCAAAGAATTCCACAAAAATCTCGATATCCCGGAAATTGTCCATCAACGTCTCTGGCAACAGATGAAAAACTATATGATCGTCGGCGGTCTTCCCGAAGCGGTAAACACCTGGAATGATAACCGAAAGACTCCGTTCGCAGCATTTAAAGCGGTACGCAAGGTGCAAAAGGATCTGCTTACTTCATATCTTGTAGATATGGCAAAGCATTCCGGTAAACAAAATTCGATGCACCTTGAACGATTATGGAACAATATCCCAAACCAGCTCGCCCGGGAACAAGATGGATCGGCCGCAAAATTTAAGATTAAGAACGTAATCCCGGGGGTTCGCGGCTATGAGCGTTTAGCCGGCAGTATCGACTGGCTTGTAAAAGCGGGCTTGATCAATAAAGTTGTGATGGTAAATAGCGGCAACTTACCGTTCTCGGCATACGCCAGGGAAAACAGTTTTAAATTGTACTGTTTTGATACCGGTCTTTTGGGCGCCCTTGCTGATCTTTCACCTAAAACAATACTTGATTATGACTACGGTTCATACAAGGGCTATTTTGCCGAAAATTTTGCCGCCCAGGAATTTCGTTGGGCAGAGAACTTAACATTACATTATTGGCGAGAACGAACTGCAGAGGTTGAATTTATACGCGAGGTTGAAGGCACGGTTCTACCTATTGAAATCAAATCAGGCTGGGTGACGCAGGCAAAAAGTATTAAGGTTTTCGCCGAAAAATACAACCCACCATACCGAATTATTTTAAGCGGCCGATCATTCCGCTTAGACCATAAAAACAGAGTTCATTCTTACCCGCTCTATCTCGCAGGCAAGCTCCCTCTTTAGATGATAACAGGTTGAAAAAAGATCATCGCTCCTTCCGTTGGATACCCCAAGAACACTGCATTATAAATTTTTTGCTATTGTAAAAAAGAAAGTCACCCCATTTACGCCATCAGACTCCCCCCAGACTTTCCCCTGATGGAGCTCGGCAATCTCCTTGACAATAGCTAATCCCAAGCCGCTGCCTTCCGCTCCTGTAGTGGTTTTACTTCTTTTAAACGGAGCAAAAATCTTTTCACATTCCTCCGGTTCCAGAGCAACGCCATTATTCTTCACGGAAAAAATATAGGCTTCATCCGACTCATTATAGCTGATTTCAATCGTGCTTAAAGTATCTCCGGCATATTTTAAAGCGTTATCGACAAAATTTCTAAGCACTCTGATTAAAGACAATCTATCGGCACGGATCACTATATCCGCTTCGGGTTCAAGCCATTTTATCCCGCGCTTGCTCAATTGGCTTAAATACTCTTGTCTAATAACATGGAATATCTCATTAACATTCACTCTCTCCAAAACAAGAGGCCGCTCCTTGGTTGACATATAGAGATTTATCTGATCGACCAGTGAAATGATGTGATCGGATAATTTCAATATCCGATCACAATAAAGAGTCCCTTTACCGTCAAGATTATCTCGGTGTTTTTTGGTTAACAATTTTGTGGTTCCGTGAAGTGCAATTGCCGGATTTTTTAAATCATGAGACACAGAATAGGCGAACATTTTAATTTTTTCAGAACTTTCATGCAACTCGATTGCGGCAGCCCGTCGTTCAATAATCCGATTTCTTCCATGATAGAAAATAAAAACAACCGCCAGAACTCCAACCAACCAAAAAAAGTATGGGTGAAATATATTTTCGATGTCGCCCTGTATGACATATCATAATAGGGCGTCAAAGGAATGGAGACACTCACCCCTCCGCGCACATCCCCCACCTCATACCCCTGACCACCATGGCATTTCAAACATCCTTCGATGGTATACATAGGTCTCATTAATCGGAGAAAGGGTGCGCCTTCAACCGACTCAACCTCAAAAACCTCTTCAACCCCGTCACCAAACTCCTGTAATGCATGTCGCTCCCAGGCATCCGGCCGATTGAGGATGTTTAATAACTTTAAACTGGTGATTTTGCCCTTTATTTTATAAAAATCTCCAAATTGGTTTATTACTTGACGCAACATGTAAGCAGGATTCATCAATGTCAGGCTCTTACCTCCCGGAGTCACAATATCCCGATCCGGTATATGGCTGAGCTTCGGATTTGGTGGGGTAAATTCGGTTACCGGCACATAAACACCACCATGACTGGTGGCCCACAAACGAAAAGCATGATCCTTATTGAAAACCGTAAGCGCCTCTTTTCGAGCTAAATTCAGGACAACCTCTTTTTCTGTAGCAACACTCCAATATGCGGACAGAAAGCATAAAACCGTCCAAGTGACAACCGCACAGAAAGAGATCCTCTTGAGAAAAAGAGAATCAGTGTGATAATTTTTAAAAGCAGTCATATATTTTGGGGATATCTCAAATTACTTGTTATACATTTCGCTTATCCGGAAGTTGACGGATTTTTCTCGTAAATATTCGGCTTCCGCCTCTCTTTTAAAGCCATCAGCAGATCCCACTCCAGGGGAACAATAAAGAGGGTAAGAAAGGTCGCTGTGCAGAGGCCGGTGACAAAAGTTGAGGCCATAGTGCCCCAGACCAATGAGTAGTAGGGAAAACCGATCGCCATCGGCAAGAGGCCCAAAGTGGTTGTTAATGTGGTCAGGAGGATCGGCCGCAGACGAATTCTGATCCCTTCACGGATTGCGGCTCTCCGGTCACCGAGCCGCAGGTAGGCACGATTGATAAAATCGATAAGCACTAGAGAGTCATTAACGACAACCCCGGTAACCCCGATAACCGCGATAAAGCTGTTGACTGTAAAGAGCCCTTGAGTTAAAAATTTACCAAAAACGACGCCGATCAGGGCAAATCCGACGGCAGAGAGAATGATAAAAGGTTGCAGATAGGATTGAAACTGGAGGGCCAGAATCATATAGATGGCTAAAAGCGCAATAATAAAGGCGTAAGCCAGGGAGGTGTAGGAGCGCTTGGTACTCTCGAACTCACCGGCGAAATCGACCTCGGCTCCGGGATAATTAGAGACAATGGTCTGATAGTAAGTTTTAACAATCTGCACCACGGCCGG
>JAUVDU010000171.1 GCA_030595135.1 Deltaproteobacteria bacterium
CGCCAAACCTCAGACGCGGGCTGAACCGTCGGATCATTAATCGCAAATTTCTGCAAAAGCGCGGAAAATTTCATGGTTTCAAACATATCAAGATTATTGTTACTGGCGCAACCATCGGTGCCTAAACCCACCAACACCCCATGATTAACGAAATGGCGATAGGCAAAACTTTTGCCAACCGCCAGTTTCATATTCGAGATCGGATTATTAATGACTTTGACCCGATTTTTTTCCAGCAGAGCGATCTCATCGGCATCAAGCCAGACCACGTGAGCAGCTACAAGTTTCTCACTGAGTAGACCGATATCGACAAGATATTCAACCGGTCGCAAACCATGTTTTTGCTGACAATCACGCACCTCCTGCTCGGTTTCCGAAAGATGGAGATGAATTAAAAGATCGTGCTCTGCGGCAAAATCACGAACCCACTCTAAACCGGCCCGCGACACCGTGTAGATGGCATGCGGCCCTAAAACAAACTGGAGTCGCTCGGAATAATCCCGACTCGCCTGAAAAAGTTCCCGGTTGACGGCAATCTGTTCTTTAAGACGTTGGGGATCATCAAGATCAATAATCACCGCGCTTAACGCGGCCCGCAACCCCATCTCCTCCACCGCTCTTGCGGTGCCGTGGAAATGCCAATACATATCATTGAAAAAGACGGTGCCGCTCTTGATCATCTCAAGACAAGCCAGCCGGGCACCATGATAGACCAGCTCTTCGGTCAATTTCTCCTCCAACGGCCAGATCTTGGTGGTCAACCAGCTCTGGAGCTCCATATCGTCGGCATAGCCCCGAAAAAGGGTCATCGCAGCATGGGTATGACCATTGTAAAGGCCCGGCACCACGGCTTTCCCGCCACCCGCAATCACCTGATCAACAACCACATCAGACAAAGACGGAGCAATTTTACTGATCAAACCATTTTCAATCAGGATATCAACCGTCTTCCCATCCAGAATCACCTGCTGCAACAATAAGCTCATCAATACACCTTCTCTATTGTAAACGCCCAATCACAGCTGGTAGTAAACGGGCGAGAATCCGGCTGTTTTTCTGCTGCGCCTTTTCGATCTCCTGAAAATCCACCACTTGATCACAAACTCCGTTGGCATAATTATCAACCAGACAAAGAGAGGCGTATTCGAGACCCAGCTCCCGGGCCAGCGTCGCTTCATTAGCCATGGTCATGCCGACAACACTGCCCCAACCGGCAAGCACCCGAACTTCGGCCCGGGTTTCAAAACGGGGGCCGGTAGTCTGAATATAGGTTCCACCATCGACCAACTCGACCGAAAGTTCTGCGGCCGACTCAATGATGGCGCGGCGTACCGTCTCCGAAAGCCCCGGCGTCACAAATTCCAAACGATCATCAAAAAAAGTCTTGATCGCCCAGGGATTAAAATAGTCCTCCGGCACCAACAAAGAACCCGGCGCAAACTCACTCTGCAGACTCCCGGTTGAGTTAACTGCGACAACATACTTAACCCCGCACTCCTTGAGCGCCGCCAGATTGGCATGATGATTAAGCTTATGCGGCGGCACCGGCGGGGTTCCGTGACGCTGCAAAAAAAAGAGACCATCCTCCCCTTCTTCAACTATCACCCGACCGTAATCGGTCTCGATCTCACGCTTTTTAAGCCCGGCAAAAAGTTCTATCTCTAAAACGCCGCTACCGCCTATTACAGCAATTTTATTCATTATTGATCCATCTACAGATATTTGACAACATATTCCAAGGCCTGTTTTTTGGGGCCGGCATGTTCTTTTCGTGGATAGCCAAGAGGAATGACGGCCATAAACTCTCCTTGGGCTTCACCTAAGAACGCTAATACATCAGCTTTGATGAGAAACAAAACCCCAAGCCAGACACTGCCAAGACCAAGCGCGGTTGCCGCGAGCAGAAGATTCTCAACCGCAGCGGCAGAACTCTGAATTTCCATCGTCCGAAAAAAATCTTCTGAAACATCCTCATCAATCTTGAACAATTCGGTGCCATGATCAATCAGGGTTCCGGTATTCATAGCTGCAATAACGACCGGCGCACTCCCGATACTGCGTCCGGCCATGCGCAAAATTGACGCAGATGGTTTAGGAAAATCGGCAGCTTTTTGCGAAACCAGCCGTGCTAGTTGCTGTTTCTTCTGATCCCGGATAACAACGAATTTCCATGATTGCTGATTATGAGCGGAAGGAGCCTGGTTGGCAGCATCGAGAACTGCCTGAATCAGTGAATCGGCAACCGGCAAATCCTGAAATTGACGTATACTCCGCCGCTGATAGATAGTCTTCAAGGTCTCATTTGTGAAATAATTTTCCATAATTTAGCCTTAACTCTTACCCTTACTTCAACAACTCATCCAACTTGCCAGCCGCATCAAGCGCATAAAGCTCGTCACAACCACCGACATGAAGATCACCGATAAAGATCTGAGGCACGGTTTTGCGCCCGCCGCTGCGGGCTTGCGCCTCTTCAACCAGAGCCGGATCACGACTGATATCGATCTCCTTAAAAGTGGCCCCTTTAGCTGAAAGTAACTGCTTGGCCTTAACACAATATGGACATACTTGGGTACTGTAGATAACTATTTCCGCCATTTTAGCTCCTTTTATAAATTGTTTTTTCGACTTCGGTAACAAATCGCCGCCAGCGCTTGAGAAAATCCGGGGCCGGCATACTGTCCATGGTTCGCAATTCGAAAGTTGGTCCTTTAAGATTAAGACGTACATCAGTAAAGATTGTGGTCAGATGAAGCAGAAAATCTGCAAACGACCGCCCTTTGAGCTCAGCGAAAGGAATCCGCCGCCTAAAGTCGATAGCGCTTAAGGCATGCCTGACCAGCTGAGCCAACAATGCCTTTTCGTTTTCTACCTCATCAAGCACCGGAAGCCGGCAACGAGAAGATTCAGTCTCATCCCATATCGCCCGACGTATGTCCGACATGGCAAAATCGGGATCCGTTGATAATTTCTGCAAAAGCCGAAAAAGCGGCACTATCTCATTTACAGAGCGAATCCGAACATGAAGATGAATTGAGGCCGTACCCTTCATCATCTCACGACCACGGCCACCGTTATCGGAAAAAAGAGCGTGCATATCCCGATAGCGCCGCCCTTCAAGACAGAGCGGTGCCGAAGTCCGCCCGGAATAATAATTGCGGGCCGAATATTTGATTCCGTAAAGCTCTTCAATGGCTTTATTGGTCACCGCAATATGGTCTAACAAGTTGGCAACCCCCTCTTCGTCGGAAGCAAAAAGAGGGGGTGAGCCATACTCCAACTGACCACCGGGCTCAAACGTGATATGAAGTCCGTCTAAAGCCCTGAAAGTGCCATCGGCCTGACGCTTAAAGCCCAATCTCGGAAGAGCCGTTTCCAACTCTTCAACCTGGGCCGGTATCATCTTGCGTGTCGGCAAAAATTCGTACTCAAAACCATAAGTTAAAGGGCCGGAAACCAGGGCCCGTGAAAGCTGCTCGAAGAGCCTCTCGCTATACTCTTGCACCAGATTATCAAACTTCAAATGAGCACTTTCAACCACAGCAAAATTCCTCGTACCACAAAGTAAAAACCAGAACCGCAAAGAGGCGATCAGCTCCCGAAACCAGGGTCGCCGGACCGACGCCTGCGGTTGTAACCTGAGACTTCAGCTCTTTTACCATCTTTAAATCAAGCACCCCATGTCTTTTAATCATGTCACCTGACAGCGCCTCTGAAACAACCTCCGGCCAAGCTTTCTCATCGCCTAACCAAGCTGCCAAAGGACTGGTAAAGGGCTGTTTGCGCCGCCAGGCACTGCGCTCATCCAACAACTTATAACGAGAAAAAGTGCGCCGACAGATATATTTCTCACGCCCTTGAGCCAGATCAATTTTATATTCGACCGGTAAGCGGGCGGCAAACTCGGCCAGACGATAGTCCAAAAATGGGGTTCGGGTCTCCAGCGAATGGCGCATCGACAGTTTATCCAGCCTTAAAATAACATAATCGGGCAACCGGCAACGACTTTCAACCGCCAGAGCCGCATTCAAAGGGTGTTCCCGACCATCAAGAAACGGTGCCGCCTTGAGTTTTCGCAAACCGGCCACATCAACATCTTTATAACCCAAAAGACGCGACAACTCAAGCTTTGTGAAAAGAGTCTCACTCTGGATATAGCGCTGCAGGGGATCAGCCGCACGATGCTCAATATAAGTTCGCAGTTCAGGGTAACTACGTTCAAGTTCCAAACGGCCCAAACGATCTGCCTGAACATATTCAAGAGCCGCCATTTCAATGAGAAATTTGCGGTATCCGGCAAAAATCTCATCCGCCCCCTCCCCCGTCAACACGGTTTTTACCCGCTGAGCGGCCATCCGGCAGACTTGATCGGTAGGCAGCACCGCACCAAGAAAAATCGGCTCTTCCAAAGCCCGCACCAAACTGGGAAGTTCCGCCAGGATACTCTCTTGACAAAAAGCGACATAATGCTTCGCTTTTTGGAAACGCGATCCGCTGGCCGCAAGAAATTTCTGTACTTCCGGCAGCTCATTATAGGCCTGATCTTTAAAAGCGATCGTAAAAAGAGAAAGTTCGGGTTGAATCTTGGCTGCCGCCGCCGCGACTGCACAAGAGTCGATGCCGCCGCTTAAAAAACTGCCGACCTCAACATCGGAACGGAGACGCAGACGGACGGCATCACAAAAAAGTTCATAAAACCTCTCCTCAGCATCAACAAGGGAGATCTTTTCGCTATCATCAGTTATTATTGCGGGAAAGCTGTTCTGCCAGTAGGATTCGATTTTATAGGTTCCGGTCACAAGATCATAAACCAGAAAAGAGCCCGGAGGCAGACGCTTAATCCCGGCAAAAACGGTCTCTTCACCCGGCAGATAACGATACGTAAAAAGTGTCGGAAAGGACTCTTCTCTGATCTCGGCCCGACCACCGACCGACAACAGGGGCTTGATTTCAGAAGCAAACCAAAAATC
>JAUVDU010000209.1 GCA_030595135.1 Deltaproteobacteria bacterium
ATCAACAATCGCGATCTTGGCCCCTTCAATTACAATCAGCCCTTCACGCTGTAGTTTACTCAACATCCGGGAAAGGGTTTCTGGAATCGTCCCCAAGAGGCTGGCCAGCTGGGTTTTGGTAAGCTCCAGTTGCAAATGGTCTCCGGCAGCCTGCTTTCACTTAAGTAGAGCAGATGAGCCGCCAGACGACCGGGAACCTCTTTTAAGGAGAGCGCGTCAATCATCTTGGTAAACTGACGCAGACGCTGGGAGAGGGCCGCCAGCAAATTGAGAGCCAGAGCCGGATTAGAGGCAACCAGAGCGACAAAATCGTCACGCGGCAAGAAGACCAAACGACTGTTTTCCAGAGCTACGGCATGAGCCGGAAAACTTTGACCGGCAAAAACCGCCACTTCCCCAAAAGGATCACCGGGGCCAAAGATGTGCAGGATCTGCTCCTTTCCATCCGGGGAGATCATATAAATCTTAACTTTGCCCTCTTTAACCAAATAGAATCCACTCCCCGGATCACCTTCACTAAAAATTGTCGCCCGCCGTTTATAACTGACAACCATGGCAATCCCGCTTAAATCCCGCAGATGTTGCGCCTCCATACCGACAAAAAGTGAAGTCTCACCAAGCCATTTTACTAACGATTTATCTCTGTTTTCAACCATATTTCACCATACAAGAGCACAGAGTTCACAGAAAAAACAGTAGTTTTCTGTGCTCTCAGTGCTCTGTGATAATTATTACACGCACGACACAACCATCTATTTCTATAATATTTCAACAGGTTGACTTAAGTCAATGATAATCTGTTGCCAAAAGTATAAAAAAACAATAACAATACACTTAAAAATGGTTGTCAAAAATTAAATCAACCACAAATCATTCTAACAAATCATTTCAATTATAATTGGAGGAAAAGCCATGCGATGTCCCGGCCAAGATTCCCGTTACTGGAAACATGATGCGATCTTCGATTCAAAATGTCCTGAATGCGGCACCGAAATCGAATTCTTCAAAGATCAAACCACCTGCAAATGCAAAGGCTGCGGCAAACAGGTGGTCAACCCGAGAATGGATTTCGGTTGCGCCTCCTACTGCCAATATGCTGAACAGTGCATGGGAGAGCTGCCGCCCGAACTTCTCGCCAGTCGTGACGACCTGCTCAAAGACCGGGTCGCCCTCAAGATGAAACTGCATTTTCATAAAGATTTCAAGAATGTCGGCCAGGCTACTAAAGTGGCCCGTTTCGCCGCCAAGATCGTTCCCGAAGAGGGGGCGAGCCCGGCGGTCGTCCTCTGCGCCGCTTATCTCCACAATATCGGGGCCAAACTGGCGAACAAAAGTGATACGCCCCCATCTCTGAAAGAGTTAGAGGATGAAGCCGTCCGCATCGGCCGGGAGATTCTCGACAAGCTTAAGGCCAAAGAGGAGTTGACCCAGGAGGTCATAGCAATCCTGGATCACGTCTACCACCCCGGCGACAATGAAAGTCTGGATTTTAAGTGCGTAAATGATGCCCTTAAAATCTATCAATTACAGGTTTTGAATAAAAAGACCCCTTTTACTCAGGACGAATTTGCAACCCACATTAAAGAAGATTTTTTTACCGACAGCGGCCGTGAGTTAGCCGGCAAAAGCATTATTATTAACTAAAAATTTAAACCAAACCAACGGAGAATAGAGATGAAAATTTTACGAAAAATTATCGAAATTGATGAAGAGTTGTGTGACGGCTGCGGCCAGTGTGTTCCGGCTTGCGATGAAGGCGCTATTCAAATAATTAACGGTAAGGCCAAAGTTGTTGCCGAAAAATATTGCGACGGTCTTGGGGCCTGTCTGGGAGATTGCCCACAGGGAGCAATCTCGATAATTGAGAGAGTAGCCGATGATTTCGACCCTGAAGCGGTTGAGGAGTACCTTAAAAACCGCACAGAGGCCAACCAAACCGACGAAAAAATTTCGTCCGATGCTCCTGAAACGCTGGCTTGCGGTTGTCCTTCGACCCAGATGCAGACCCTTTCAAGCTGCAGTTGTAACGACACTAAAGAGATCTCCGGCGACCCGGCTCCAGCTTCCGCCCTCGGCCACTGGCCGGTTCAGATCCGCTTAATCCCAGCCCATGCCCCGTTTCTAAATAATGCTGATATTCTTATCCTGGCTGACTGCGCCGCCGTGGCCTACGCCGCCCTGCACCAGAATTTACTTAGCGACCGTGTCGTCATGATGGGCTGTCCCAAATTTGACGATCTGCCCGATTATGAAGAACGTTTTACGGAAATGTTTAGCAAAAATGAGATCAAGAGCGTAACCGTAGTCACCATGGAAGTTCCCTGCTGCTCGGGCCTCCCGGTAGCCGTCAAAAACGCCCTGCAAAAGGCGGGCAAAATCTCACCGCTCAAAGAGATGGTTATCAACCTTAAAGGTGAAGTTCTGAAATAAGTTTGATGGCGTCGTAAAAAGTTCCGATATCCTGCGTTGTTGTGGTTCTCCAGACACTCGACATACTCGATGTATGGTCTCGCGCCTGGAAAACCACAACTACTTGTACCCCAAGGGCACTTCCTGCGGGGCGTCTATCGAAATTTTTACTTAGCCATCCCATGACTTTTTACGAGTTCATCAAATTTACAGCTCTCTTAAATCGTCATTCCGGCTTTCCCGCCGGTATGACGATTTGTGATTTTTCATGTAACTGCCGTAAGTTCTGCATGAAAAGTCGGATTTGACGTTGCTTTACGGGGGATAATTCGCATTGCAGACAACGCTCCCAGGTAGCCAAAGCCAAATCCAGGTGACTGAGACGTTCATAGAGGATGGCCAGATTGTAATAAGCTTCTGTAAAATGAGGATTATAACGTAAAGCCTGACCATAAAGATTTACAGCCGTCGGCAATTTACCGCGCCGATCTTCAACCAGAGCAAGGTTGTAACTGGTCTCTGATGAAGCCGGATACCGATTGAGAACCAGACCAAAAAGATAAGCAGAATGTCGCAAATTACCTTTATTAAAAGCTAAACAAGCTTGACTAAAGGCCTCCATTAATCCCTTAAGATCTACCAGATCAAGACGTTTGTAGTAGTGCTGACGGTACCATTTCACCCGGGTAATATATTTTTGTGTTTCCGTAAACGGCGGCGGCCCACCATACTCTTCAACCCGTGAAGGACCGGCGTTATAAGCCGCCAAAGTCTTCTCCAACGTACCAAAACGATTCTGTAAATCCTTCAAATAGCTACTACCGGCCATAATATTGGCAACCGGATCAAAAGGATTCTTAACCCCGTAATAACGAGCCAGGGCCGGCATCAACTGCATCAACCCCTTGGCCCCCTTGGGTGACACGGCCTGGGGATTAAAATTTGATTCGGTTTTAATCACAGCCCGGATCAAGGTTGAATCTAGACCGGTCTGCTCTGCCGCCCGGCTGATAAGTAAATCAAACTCACTACCGGTAACCACTAGTTCCCGAAAACCTTGAGGCCGTTTACCGGTGGTCAAAAAGGTATCGTATCCCTTGCTGACAGTCACATTATCAGCGGGATGAAGATTGCCCTTGGTATCCTGGCGACTGTAAAGAGTAGCATTGGCTCCAGCGCTTATCAATCCCGCAAGCAGACAAAATAAGCAAAAAAAAGTTCCCGCTAATAATTTCATCTCTTACTCGATTTTCTCAACGCCCTATTCACTCTTGCCCATCACTGCCATGAATCATTGTGAGCGGTTTTCGCAACAGCATTGAGTTCTTCACGCAAGGCCGTAAAGGCTTCATGCACTTCCTGACCACCAGCCCGGGTAAAGGAAGAGGAGCACCGATGATAGCAGCTAGCCGAGGCGAGCAAGGCAGGATTATCACCTGGATAAGGTTTAAAAACGATTAGGAAATCACGGATATAAGATGGTTCATCCCAATCGTATGAGTAAGAGTAGTAGGCTAACAGATCACAGGCCTGAGGATCTTCGACAATCGTAAAACCTAAATGTTCCAATTCCATATCGATATAGGTCTCCATCCAGCCGGAGAGGGTTTGATCTTTGGGCGGATGAACATAAACTTTGGCACCCGAAGAGGCGACAAAAGCCGAAGTTACCCGGGCACCACGTTCATAACCGCAATTGCCGGCACAACCATTAGAGATAAAACCGGCAACGGCAAACAAGAACAAAACTGAGATGACTTTAAACTGGTTTTTCATTTTTCCTCCCCAAAAAATAATTTGTAACTATTCAGCAGTAAATATTCGGCTTTGCGATGCTTCGACCTGCCGGGATTGGGGTCATTGCTGGTACAAGGTGCACCAGCACCCCAGCTTTGACCCCATTTATGAGAGCGAAGCAAAACTCACACTACCCTCTGAAACTTAAAACAACTTAGCCGTAGTCGAATCTTT
>JAUVDU010000300.1 GCA_030595135.1 Deltaproteobacteria bacterium
ACTACCTCCTGAATCATTAATTCATCATCATTAAGAAAAAAATCCATTTATATCCACCTTTTCCCTATCCGGCAAAACAGGCACTAAATAAGAGAGCCTAACACCCTAACACATAGAACGTCTTTATATGAAAACGGATAGTTGGGTACACTAAATCACATTTTTTGTCAACTAAAAACAGTTAACGTGAGCTGGCAAAAAGGGTTAAAAGAAAATTGTTATACCATAAAAAAACCCTCCGTGTCGGCAATTTACCGGACAACGGAGGGTTATATATCTAACCTAAAGGGACAATAATTGCCCTTATCAGGTCACATTACTTATTGCAGCTCTTTGAGTTTCTCTATCAGAGCCGGGATCACTTTATTCAGATCACCTTCGATGCCGTAATCAGCAACGTTAAAAATATTGGCTTCTTCGTCTTTATTGATACCAACAATAAATTTGGAAGAGCCCATACCGGCCAGATGCTGAATCGCACCGGAGATACCGGAAGCAACATAGAGATTAGGACTGACCACTTTCCCGGTCTGACCAACCTGGGCGGCATGTTCACGCCAACCGGCATCAACTGCTGCACGAGATGAACCAACCGCTGCCCCGAGAGCATCGGCCAGATCTTCGATCAGTTTAAAACCTTCGGGACCGCCAAGTCCACGTCCACCGGAACAAATAATATCCGCTTCAGTCAACTCCGGACGATCACCGGACGCCATTTCCGACCCGGTAACCGTCACTTTAGCAGCCGGGATTTCCGGCGCAAAATCAACTACCGCACCAGCGGCGCCTTCACTCTCTTCAATAGCAAAAACATTGGGGCGCAAAGTCGCCATACGAGTCGGCCCGGCAACCTTGAAACTACCAATCGCTTTACCGGCATAAATCGGATGTTTAAAAAGATAGTCACCATCGGCTGAACTTACTTCAATACAGTCACTAACCAGACCGCAATCAGCTTTTGCCGCAGCCCTTGGTGCCAACTCTTTACCCATAGCACTATGACCAAGCAGAACCAAGGCCGGAGTCTCATGGGCAATATAAGCCGCGAGGACGGCTGCATAAGATTCAACCGTATAGACAGCCAAAGCTTCGTTATCAACTACAGCAACTTCATCAACGCCATATTTTTTCAATTCATCAGCCAGATGAGCAACTCCACTGCCGATGAGCAAGGCCTTCAAAGTTTTACCGGATGCAACCGCCAGGCGTTTGCCTTCACTCAAAGCTTCAAAGGTAATCTTACGAACATTTCGATCGCGTTGTTCAACGCATACTACAATACTCATTTTTAAATCTCCCTTAAATTACCTTAGCTTCTTCTTGTAATAACTGAACCAACTTGGCAACCACTTCATCGACTTCACCGGTCAACTTCTGACCCGCCTTACGGGCCGGCGGCAATTCGGCAGCAACCAGCTCAACCTTCGAAGCAACATCGTCAGCACTTAAACCCAAATCGCCAAGTGAAAGAACTTCCAGCGGTTTGCGTTTGGCTTTCATAATCCCCGGCAAGGAAGGGTAACGAACCTCATTGAGACCTTTCTGGGCGCTGATCAGAGCCGGCAGGGTAAGCTCCAAAGTTTCACTTCCGCCATCAATTTCACGGGTAGCAGTGGCCTTACCATCATTTATTTCACAATCGGTTACAACATTGGCCTGAGCCAGATCCAATCTTGCCGCAAGCTGTGAAGGAACCTGAGCTGCACCATCATCAACCGCTTCTTTACCGGTAAAGATAACATCAAAACCAGCTTCTTTGTCGCTCAGCAATTTTGCTAAAGCCACGGAGACGGCGCGGCTGTCAGCCCCAACCAGAGCCGGATCGTTGATCAAAAATGCGCGATCGGCACCCATGGCCAAACAGTAACGCAAGGCTTCCTGAGCCTTATCACCACCGACAGTTACAACTACTACTTCACCACCATCTTTCTCTTTGGTCCGGATCGCCTCTTCGACGGCATACTCATCGTAAGGATTAACGATCATGTTGACCCCTTCATCAGAGATCTGACCATCACCACCGATAACAATTTTGGCTTCGGTGTCAAAGGTCTGTTTAATACAGGCTACAATCTTCACAACACTTCCCTCCTTGTGCACGACTAAAAACCGCCAATTTCCTCGATTACTGCGTTAGGCTCAAATTTTAATCCTCGAAATACTTAATGTATTCCTCCGGTTAAAATCTTCGCCTGCCTTGTACTCAAGAAAATTGTCAGATTTTTAGTCAGGCACTGATTAAAAAATTAACTTCCATCAACTATTATTTTAAAATGTTAGTTGCAATAACCAAGCGCATGATTTCACTGGTACCTTCGTAGATTTCAGTGATTTTAGCATCCCGGAAATAACGCTCCATCGGATAATCCGTAGTATAACCATAACCACCAAGAATCTGAATCCCCTGAGTAGAGGCTTTCATAGCGGTTTCAGCGGCCATCAATTTCGCCATAGCGGCTTCTTTACCAAAAGGTTGACCCTGATCTTTAAGATAAGCGGCCCGGTGCGTAAGCAATCTGGCAGCTTCATAATGGGTCGAAAGATCCGCCAACATCCACTGAATCGCCTGCAATTTAGCAATCGGCTGACCAAACTGAACCCTCTCTTTGGCATAGGCTGCAGCATCTTCAATCGCGGCCCGAGCGATGCCCAAAGCCTGCGAGGCAATCCCGATGCGGCCCCCGTCAAGGGTTGTCAAAGCAACCTTGAAACCCTTGCCGAGTTCCCCGAGCAAATTCTCTTTGGGAATCCGGCAATCTTCAAAAACCAGCTCTGCGGTTGAGCTGCCCCTGATGCCTAATTTATCTTCCAGTGTACCGACACTGAAACCAGGATTATCGAGATCAACAATAAAGGCACTTAAACCCCGATGACCTTGGGATTTGTCAGTTGCCGCGATAAGCACACAGTAATCGGCTTCATTACCATTAGTGATGAAAATCTTGCGACCGTTGATTACCCACTCGTCATCTTTAAGGAAGGCGGTGGTTTGCAGATTGGCGGCATCAGATCCGGCATTAGGTTCGGTTAAACCCAAACAACCCAGTTTCCGACCACTGGCCATATCGGCCAGATACTTCTGCTTCTGTTCTTCGGTACCGAAAATCTTTATCGGATCACAAGCCAGGGAATTATTCACAGAAACAATAACTCCAGTCGCGGCACAGTGACGAGAGATCTCTTCGATGGCAATGGAATAACAAATATTGCTCATCCCGGAACCTTCATACTCAACCGGAACACTGACCCCCATCAAGCCGAGTTCGCCCAACTTTTTGACGGTAGCCGCTGGATATTTATGCTCCTTATCAGCCTCTTTGGCGAACGGTTTCACCTCTTTTTCGGCAAAATCCCGAACCATTTGCAACATCATCCGCTCTTCATCGGTATA
>JAUVDU010000351.1 GCA_030595135.1 Deltaproteobacteria bacterium
CCGGGAGAGCTTTCGGGGTGATATTGAAAAGAGAAGAGCGGATAACGGCGATGGCGCAAGCCTTCGACCGTCTGATCATTGAGATTAATATGGGTCACTTCAATATCATCACCTAAAGAGTCGACATCAACACAAAAACCATGATTTTGCGCCGTAATCTCGACCTCTCTGGTAGTCAGATCCATAACCGGATGATTGCTGCCATGATGACCGAATTTTAATTTGTAGGTTTTCCCGCCCAGAGCCTGTCCCAGAATCTGGTGACCAAGGCAAATACCGCAGATCGGCAAGCGTCCGACCAGACGTTGCACCTCATTGACAATCCCCCCTAAAGCCGCCGGATCACCAGGACCATTAGAGAGAAAAAGAGCATCCGGTTTAAGCTCTAAAACCGCACTCGCCGGAGTTCCCGCCGGGACTACCGTAACCTGACAGCCAACCTCTTTTAAGAGCCGCAGGATATTGTACTTGACGCCAAAATCATAGACCACGACCCGGCGCTCAACCCGCTCGCCATCCCGGTAACCGTGCGCCAAATCCCAAGGTTCCTGGTTCCACTCATAACCTTGGTCGACCGTAACTCCATCAACCAGATTGACCCCTTCAATACCGGGCCATTTTTTGAGCTTTTCCATCAGGGATTCAGGATCAAAATCTTCAGTGCTGATAATCCCGGGTAGAGCCCCGGCCTCGCGGATATGGCGGGTCAAGGCTCTCGTATCGATGTCTTCGAGACCGATAACCCCATCGCGAGCCATAAGCTCTGCCATCTCACTTTGACTGCGCCAACTACTCGGATAAGAACAGTACTCTTTGACAATAAAGGCGGAAAGAAAACATTTCCGCGATTCAGCATCATCATCATTGACCCCATAGTTGCCCATTTGCGGATAGGTCATAAGCACCATCTGGCCAAAATAGGAGGGATCGCTCAAAACTTCCTGGTAACCGGTCAAGCTGGTATTAAAAACCACCTCCGCCGCAACCTCGCCAGCCGCACCAAAAGCCCGACCCGTAAAAAAGGTGCCGTCTTCAAGTAAGAGAACCGCTTTGCTGCCCCGTTTGATCATCTTTGTCATTAACTATTCCTTACAAACTGAAAACTATTTCACCGTCAACAATTGTCTTTATGACCCGGCCTTTTAGGTGCCAGCCGGCAAATGGTGTATTGCGGGCTAAAGAGTAAAATTTATCGGGATCGACCGCCCATTCACGTTCGGGATCAACGATCATCAGGTCAGCCGCCATACCCGGAGCCAAACTGCCCCGATCTTTGAGCCCTAAAATAGCGGCGGGTTCACAACTCATTCTGGCCGCCACCTGCAAAGGTGTCAGCACCCCCTCTTGCACCAAACGCAAAGCCAGAGAGAGCGCCGTTTCCAGACCGACGACGCCAAAGGGGGCCAAACCATACTCAACCGCTTTCTCGGTCGCCTCATGCGGGGCGTGATCGGTGGCGATTGCATCAATAATCCCTGTCGCCAGAGCTTCCCGCAAGGCCGCAACATCCTCGGCCGACCGCAATGGTGGACTCATCTTGGTATTTGTATTGTAACAGAGCATTGAAGGTTTAAGATTTTCATCAAGTGGTTCCCGATATTCCAGATCGACCACGGCCCGTTCATCGAGAAAAAGATGATGGGGCGTTGCTTCAGCCGTAACCTTAACGCCGCGCGCTTTCGCCGTTTTAACCAGTTCAACCCCGCCTCGAGTACTCAAGTGACAGATATGAACCGGAACTTTCAAGTATTCGGCCAACATAATGGTTCGGGCGATATCAACTTCTTCGGCCAGAGTCGGAATCCCGGTTAAACCATGAGCGGCGGAAATCATTCCTTCATGGATAACGCCATCGGCAAAGAGGGCGTTATCCTGACAGTGACAAAAGAGGGGTTTTTCAAATAGTGAGGCATACTCTAAAGCGTGACGCAGAAGTTTGGAGTTGGGTACGGTTTTACCATCATCAGAGAAAGCATAGGCCCCGGCTGCGACCAGATCGCCCATCTCAACTAAAACTTCGCCCAACATCCCCAGGCTGATTGCCGCAATCGGCAAAACTTTAGCCGGCGCGACCCGCGCCTGTTCAAGAATAAATCGGGTTACGGCGGCACTGTCATTAATCGGGTTGGTGTTGGCCATACAGGCAATTGAAGTGAAACCACCGGCCACCGCAGCCCGGGCTCCGCTTAAAATTGTCTCCTTATATTCATAGCCCGGTTCGCGCAAGTGAACATGGAGATCAATGGCTCCGGGCAGCACCCATAAGCCGTTAAGATCAATAACTTGATCAGCAGTAACTTCCAGGTTCGGCGCAACTTCCGCAACCTTACCATTAAGCAGAAAGATATCAAAATTGCCGTCGAGATTTTGTCCGGCATCGATAAGACGACCGTTTTTCAACAAGATCGAGGAAAGTTTTTCACTCATGCGCCTTGACCTCCCAACATGAACAGAACCGCCATCCGCAAGGCAACGCCGTTGCTGACCTGATTAAGAATCACCGCGTGTTCGCCGTCAGCCACTTCTGATGTAATCTCAACCCCGCGATTCATGGGCCCCGGATGCATAACAATAGCATCAGGACGAGCCAGTTCCATACGCCTACGATTAAGACCAAAGATCCTGGCATAATCCCGAATCGAAGGAAAGAGAAGCCGATCTTGACGTTCAAGCTGAATTCTCAACATCATCACGACATCGGCACCGTCTAAAGCCTCTTCCGGCCGCCGACACACTTTAATTCCGGCAATATTTTCTAAGCCTCGGGGCAGCATCGTTGGCGGGGCACAGACCCTGACCGTAATCCCCAAAGTAATTAAAGCCCAAATATTTGAACGAGCCACCCGACTGTGAGCGATATCACCAATAATGGCTACGGTCAGGCCGGGTTCGAGTTTTTTATGTTCTGCAATCGTCAAAAGATCA
>JAUVDU010000123.1 GCA_030595135.1 Deltaproteobacteria bacterium
ATTTATTTTGAGGAGGGGAGATAATATGTCGCGTAAATTGATTTGTATGCTGAGTGTGGTGGTTTTATTGGCGGTTTTGACAGTGGGCTGGGCTCCTGTTTTGGCGGCTCAATCCGGTGAAGTGGTGACGACGCTTAATGACCAGGTTGGTGTCGCGGTAACTATTTATAATGAAAACCTGGCTCTGGTTAAAGATAAACGTCGTTTAACTCTGAAAAAAGGTGAGGTCAAGCTTGCTTTTCGCGAAGTTAGTGCCCGGATGCGGCCGGAGACGGCCCTTTTGACAGCCGCTGGTCTGTCGGTTATTGAACAAAATTTTGAGTTTGATCTCTTAACCCCGGAAGCTTTGTTGAAAAAATATGTCGGTCGTCAGGTTGAGGTCATCAGCCGGCATCCGACAACCGGGATCGAGAGCCGCCGGCAAGCAAAAGTTTTGAGTGCCAACAATGGGGTTGTTCTCCAGTTTGATGATCATATTGAGACCGGGGTTCCCGGTCGTCTCTCTTTTTCCGAGCTTCCGGAAAACCTGCGTGATCGGCCGACTTTGACCATGTTTATGGAGAGCATCGTCGGCGGGGCCAAGGATATTGAATTGAGTTATCTGACTGGTGGTTTGCAGTGGCAGGCTGATTATGTGGCGGAGCTCAACGCGACTGACGATGCCATCAATCTTAGTGGTTGGGTAACCCTGACCAATACCAGCGGCGCAAGTTATAAAAATGCCAAACTTCAGCTGGTTGCCGGTGATGTTCATCAGGCTCCGCCGGAACGAGAATTTGATGGCGGTGTCAGGCGAGAGATGATGATGAAGACGATGGCGGCTCCAGCTCAGAATATGGCCCAAGAGGAGATGTTTGAATATCACCTCTACACGCTGGCCCGACCGACGACGATTGCCGATAACCAGAGCAAACAGGTTGCACTTCTGCAGGCCGCCGCAGTGCCCTGTAAAAAAGAGTTTCTGCTTAAGGGTAGTTCCTATTATTATCGCCGGGCTTACGGTGAAATCGACAGAAAACTTAAGGTCGGCGTTTTTGTCGAGATTGAAAATCGCAAAAAAAATCATCTTGGTCTGCCCTTGCCTAAAGGGGTTGTGCGGGTTTATAAAGAGGATTCGAAAGGGGCTTTGCAGTTTATTGGTGAGGATCGCATAGATCATACCCCGGAAAACGAGACCATACGTCTTAAATTAGGTGATGCATTCGATCTTACGGCCGCGAAAAAACAGACTGATTTTAAAAAAATTGGCGGTGATGGGCGCTATAACTATATCTATGAAGCCGCATTTGAAGTGAAACTGAAAAATGCCAAACCGGAGGCGGTCGAAATTAAGTTGGTTGAGCCGATTCCCGGTGACTGGGAGATTTTGACGGAGTCTCACAGCCATCATAAAGATAGCAGCAGTGTCGCCTCCTGGCGTATCCCGGTTCCGGCCAAAGGTGAGGCCACACTGGTTTATCGCGTCCGGGTTAAACACTGACAAAGAATTGCTATGCGAATTCTGATTATTGAGCCCTTTAACGGGGGTTCTCATGCGGCTTGGGCTCTGGGGTATCAACGCCACAGCTCTCATGTTGTTGAGATTCTGGGTTTGCCGGGGAAGAACTGGAAATGGCGTATGCAGGGGGCGGCGATTACGCTGGCCCGGCGCTATCGGGAGTTGCTTGAGAGCGGCAAGCGCTATGATCTGATTCTGGCCTCGGATATGTTTGATTTGGCGGCTTTCCTAGGACTGATTCGTAAGTTTTCCGCTTCAGGGTCAACTTTTGAGCCGCCTGCCGCCCTCTATTTTCACGAAAACCAGTTGACCTATCCCCAGTCGCCAAACGAGCAGTCTCAGCCTGGCGGACGTGACCGTCACTACGGATTGATTAATTTTACCAGTGCTCTCGCCGCCGATGCCTGTTTTTTTAATTCGGCTTTTCATCGTCGGAGTTTTCTTGAGGCGCTACCGGCATTTCTGGGCCGTTTTCCCGATTATCAGGAGCTTGACACGATTGCTGAGATCGAAAAAAAGTCTGAAGTTCTCCATTTAGGCCTCGATCTTGAGCGCTTGGTGGCGTTAAAACCAGCGGAAGAGACTTTCGAAAAATCTAACCGTCCGCCCCTCATCTTGTGGAATCATCGTTGGGAGTATGACAAAAATCCAGTCGATTTCTTTGCTGTGCTGCGGGAGCTGATAGTTTCAGGATTTGACTTTGAAGTAGCTGTCTTAGGTGAGCATTATCATCCCCAGCCCAAACTCTTTCTTGAAAATCGTGATTTCCTTGGTCAACGCTTGCTCCAATTTGGCTACGCCGAAAGCTTTGCCGATTATGTCGGCTGGCTCTGGCGGGCTGATATTCTGCCGGTTACTTCATATCACGATTTTTTCGGAGCCAGTGTGATTGAGGCGGCTTACTGCAACTGTTATCCGCTTTTGCCCCACCGTCTGGCCTATCCTGAACATTTTCCCGGAAGCGATAACGACAGATTTTTTTATTTGGATCATAATGACTTATATGAAAAGCTTAAATCTTTACTTGCTCATATAGAAGAGACCCGTTCAACCCGTCCAGGTACACTGGTGGCCGATTACGACTGGTCTGTGATGGCTCCCCAATATGATGAAAAAATGATTAATCTAAAGTATGAAATTCTTAATAGGCTCTCAAGTTTTTCCTCTTTATGACGAAGAGTAATATAAGCTCGTAGGAAAAATCTATAATAAGGAGGGCTTGAAAAATGAAAGAAGAAAATTGTGTTATGGAATTGAAATTCCTGATTGATCGTTATGGCGAGAAATGTATCCTTAAACAGTTGGCGAATCTGGTTGGACAGCAGAAGATTGAAAAAGCCAAAGTCGATTTTTTTCTCAAACAGGCTCTTATTAACTTTGAAGCCCCCAGTTTGCTAATGTAATAATGAGTTTGTCTGAAAATGCGGTCTAAAAACCAGAATTCGAATAGATCAAGACGTTTGCAGGCAGCGGCCCTGCAGTATGATCAGGAACGTCATGAGGCTCCGATGATTGTCGCTAAAGGTTCCAGTGCGGTTGCCGAAAGGATTATTGCCCTGGCCAAAAAGCATGATATTCCGTTGCAGCGTGATCCTGAACTCCTGCAGATTCTGATGAAACTTGAGATTAACCAGGAAATTCCTGAAAACGTCTTCCACGCGGTGGCCGAAGTTCTGGCTATGGTTTACAAGGCCAATCGGAACTACGGTGAAAATCGTTAAGTAAATCGTAACTATTTAGCTAACCCGTAAATTCTGGGTACACAATCCCGATTTCCTTCGGAGAATCGGGTTATGTCCCCAGAATTTACGGGTTGCGCGAAAAAACTTCTAAAGTTTTTTCTATATCTGTCGAGGTACACATAACAAGATGTCGGTTAAACCTTCTTTTTATCTTTTGAGTGAATTTTTAATCAGGTCGCCATGAATGATCTCTTTAGTCCGGTTACTGCTGATTCACTGTTTGTCAGCGCTTGGCAGCAACAGGCCTCGCTCGAACAGTTGGCGGGAAATGCTTTAAATACCGGAATTACGGCCTATCAGAAAGGTGACTACAAAAATGCGATTATCGCCTTTCGCAACGCGATCGGTTTAGCCCCGCAGTCCGCCAATGCGGTTGATACTGCAAACTACGTTGCCAGTTCTTACCTTAAGCTGGGAGATAGTTATAATGCCGCTAAGGCGTATGAAACGGCCATCTCTTTAGATCCATCCCGTGACGATTCCCATATCAAACTTGGTAATCTCTATTTTTCGGAAGAGCGTTACCAGGAAGCCGAAGAGCATTATTTTAAGGCCGCCAAGATCAATCCGGATCCCGTCAATTTCTACTCTTTAGGTCAAGCCTATATCAAAACCGGACGTTATAACGATGCTGAAGATCAATTTTCCAGGATTCAGCGTCTGGCTCCGCAAGCGGTGAATGGACCTTATGGTATGGGCTTAAACTATAATGCCCAAGGTCGTTATGATGAAGCGATAGCCATGTTTCAAGATGCGATTGATCTTGATGATGAGTTTTATGATGCCTATCTTGAAATGGGTTACGCTTATGCCGATATGGGTGAGATGGATATGGCCCAGGAGGTCTTTGAATTTCTGGAAGAGCCAAGTCCTGAGTTGGCCGATATCTTAAGTCGTTACATGTATAAGGTTGATACACCAAAATTTTCTTTCGCTCGTGCCGATGGTGCATTTCCTTATCTGCAACCGCCCGGAACCAAGGTGGCTTCTTTTGACAGTTATCTTGAAACTGCCAACGCTTCAAAAAACTTCAAGATGACATTTCAGTTCGATAAAGAGATGGATCGAGAATCGGTCGAGGATCGTTTTAACTGGAATATAAGTCGTTCGACCTCAAGCGGGCCGGCGGAATTTTATAATTTCGGTATGTCCGTGCCGGAGACCGAGATCAAACTTTCTTCAATCCCGGAATATATTTACTATGATGCCGATCAACTGACCGCAACCGTCTATTTTAAAGTCACCCAGAACGCGACCGCTGACGGCACCATCGACCCCTCCCACATCGTCTTCAAATTTGCCGGTGAAGACAAATACGGCTTGAAGATGGATCCAAATGCCGATGAGTTCTCCGGATTCTCCCGAGTTGGCTGAAAATTATCATCCCCCCCCCTCCTCCCCGCAAAAAAACTGGTACTGTTAGCTGATCTTGTTGTTGGAGAAGATATGGGATCAGTGCTGCACCTTATACAATCGTTTTTTTTTTGCGGCGGACACTTTGAACTGCCCCACTCTTTGCTAAGTATTGTGAAAAGCCCGATACTCACAATGTCGGGCTTTTTTTATCTGAAAGTCAAAAAAGTCAAAATGAGTATTGTGTTTTTTAAGGTGGGTGTGCTTTAAAAGATGAAGGTTATGTGGGCTGTCTGGCAGAAATGTAGAGATTGTCTTTGATAATATATTTATCATCAAGAGGCAATCGAGCCTGTTCTATGCTCTATTTCGGCAACTCTTCCCGCTTCTGGCTGGGTTTACAGATGGACTATTACTTAGATGTGGCGCAAGATAAATCTATGGTTAAAATTAAATCAGAAGTGAAATATACCGCCCATGCAGTGGTGGTGTAATCCATGCCATGGTAGAGATTGACTTAATAAGCAAAATAGATATGTAACCCGGCGGCGCTGTGCCGCCGAACACATAATAAAACGGCCCGGCCAGGTGTCGCGCCATTTTGCCGGGAATCGAGTTGCCCCAGTAACTTACTTTTTCATTCAGGGTTGAGTTTGCAGGAGACTTCAAGCGATGGCAGTAAAAAAATGACCAGAATTTTTATTGACATAGGATTAGAATGGGTATTGTGTTTGCGGGAAGAATATGATTTAAAGGAGGTTGCGGTGTATCAATAGTTAAGATATTCAGCTGTATATGAAACACTAACAACATTTATTATTTTTCATATTGCAAGCAGTATTGACATTCGCGTTTAGCCGATTATAATTAAACTTGACAAGATAAAACCACACCTACCGTGAGGTGGGGTCGGAAAGCTTCGGATCTTGCAATAGTTTTGTAAATCGATATAATGCAAGATGGCCGGGTTGCCTTAAAATAAGGTAGCCCGGCCTTTTTTATGAGAAAAAAGAGGCGATCAAAATAAATTAAGGAGGAGTTGATGAAAAAGATTATATGACTTGCGGTTATGGCAGCTCTTTTTCTGGGATGCAGAGTGCTAATTTCAGGATTCCAACATCCCATTTCCCCGGTGGCGGTGCTTCAATGGGTTCAGTTGATTTTAAAATGCAATCAAGCTCAGGGCAATCTTCGCCGCTTTTAGATGCTGCCAACCCACCCTATTCATCATCGTATGAGCTCTATCCCGGC
>JAUVDU010000320.1 GCA_030595135.1 Deltaproteobacteria bacterium
CGGTGGCACCGGGATAGACGGTTGATTCATAGATGACGATGTTGCCCGGTTTGAGGGTTTTGCCGATGGTTTGGCTGGCTTTTAATAATGGTGTTAAGTCGGGTTGGTTGTGCGTGTTTATAGGGGTTGGGACGGTGACTAGGTATATCTGGGTGTCGGCAAGGTCGTCGGGATTGGCCGGGTATTTGAGCTTGGTGGCGCTGATGAGTTCAGTAGAGGTTACTTCCAGAGTGGTGTCTTGGCCGGATTGGAGTTGTTGCAAGCGGGTTTGGTTTATGTCGAAGCCTGAAGTCGGGAAGTGTTTACCGAATTCCACGGCCAGGGGCAGGCCGACGTAGCCGAGGCCGATGACGGCTATTTGCAGATTTTTTGTCTGGATATCTTTCAGGGTGATGTTATTGGTCATTTTTGATCCTCTTTCGTTTTTTACTTAGCTCTCCCGAGACTTTTCACACCCCGCAGGAAATGCCTTTAGGTCGCGGGTTTTTCCGGTTGATATTCGGGAATCAGTTGTTTCAGAAGTTGCTTAATTCCCTCTCCGTCAAAAACTTTGGCTTTTTCTTTTAGTTTGAGGATGTGGTCGTTGATCTCTGTATAGGTTTTTCCATTGCCGCGTAAGACCATAATTTGAGGGTGGAGGGTGGGGACGATGCCTTCGCCTTCGGTGATGAGTTCTTCGTAGAGTTTTTCGCCGGGGCGGAGGCCGATGTATTTGATCGCAATTTCGGTATCGGGTTCGCGGCCGGCGAGGCGGATAAGGTCACGCGCCATTTTATCGATTTTGATGGGTTTACCCATTTTGAGAATAAAGATTTCGCCTCCCTGGCCCATGGCTCCGGCCTGGATTATGAGTCGGGCGGCCTCTTCGATCGACATGAAATAGCGGGAGACTTCGGGGTTGGTAATGGTGACCGGGCCGCCGAGCTCGATCTGGCGTTTAAAGAGGGGGATGACCGAACCGGAGGAGCCTAGAACATTGCCGAAGCGAACCGCTTGAAAGATGGTATTGTGGGTTTTTTGCGAGGGAGTGGCGCGGGTCAAGGAACCGTCCCATTTCTCTTTAGTACAGGCTAACATGATCATTTCGGAGAGGCGTTTGGAAGCTCCCATAACATTGGTCGGGCGCACGGCTTTGTCGGTGGAGACCAGAACGAAGCGTTCGACTTTGTGGATGATGGCGGCTTCGACTAAACATTGCGAGCCTTTGATGTTATTAAAGATTGCTTCCCAGGGATTGAGTTCGATCAGGGGAACGTGTTTGTAGGCGGCGGCATGGAAGATGATTGATGGTTTGTGGCGTTCGATGATTGTGCTGAGGAGGTTGAAATTCTGGATTTTACCGAGAATCGGGCAGCAGTTGGTGAAGTTGAGTTCGTGTTCGAGCTCCATTTGAATGGTATAAAGGTTCTCTTCTCCGGCGTCAAAGAGGATGAGGTGGGCCGGTTGGTAGTGAATTATCTGGCGGCAGAGTTCTGAACCGATGGAGCCTCCGGCGCCGGTGACGAGAATAGTTTTACTGGTTAGGAAATTACCGATTTCATCTTGGTCGAGATGGATCTCTTTGCGGCCTAAGAGATCTTTATAGGAGATGTCGCGCACGGCCTTAATGGTGGCGCGGCCGTTGATGAGTTCGCCTAGTCCGGGCAAGACCTTATATTCGATGCGGGTCTGTCGGCAGAGTTCGTTGAGGCGCTTCATCTGGGCGCCGGTGAGGGCGGCGACCGCAATGAGGAGCTCTTCGGCATTAGCTCGAGTGCAGTGTTCATCAAGATCTTCAACCAGGCCGAGGACGGGGATATTGTGAATTTTCAGGCCGATCTTTCCGGGGTTGTCATCGACGAGGCCGACAATCGTATAGGGTAGAGTCGGATTACTTTTGACTTCCCGGATAATCTGTTCGGCGGCATCACCGGCACCAATGAGAAGGAGGCGTTTTTTTCCTTCATGATGGCGGCTTGCGACCAGAGTGCGCGAGCCTTCGACCTTTTGATAGAAGAAACGGATGGCGACGCGGTGTCCGCTGATCAGAAGAAAGGTGAAAATTGCATCCAAAAAGAAAATGGAGCGGGGATAGCCATCGAAACGGTTGACAAAGAGAATGGTGGCAACGACGACGAAAAAGGAGATAGAGGTTGCTTTAAGGACATTGAACAGGTCGTTCAGGCTGGTGTAGCGCCACATTCCGCGATAGAGTCCGAAGGCATAGAAAATGGGAATTTTGACGGCGATTAAAAGAGGCAGCGTGGCCGCAAACGGATAGTTGAAAGTGGAGGCCTCAAATCCGCCCGGAAACCGAGTCAGATATGCGCAGCCGTGGGCGGCGATGAGGAGGGCAATATCAATAACCAGAAGGATCCAGAAGTTTTTTTTCCGGATGCAGAGGCTAAAGAAATTTAGTTGACTATGGAGTGAATTAGGCACTTTTTTAAATAAATATGGTTAAAAAAGAGTGGTCATCTGTTGTCGTCTTATCCACGGATTTTTAAATGTACACGACGTTAGAACTCAAAATAACATATGGACATCAATTTTGCCAGAGAAAATGAGTGAGAGGGTTTTCTCAAAGGCAAAAAAAGTGTTCTCTGTTATTTTCGAAGATTGCCAATTTGTGCAAAAATAGGGCTGAGGTTTTAGAGGTTGTTGTTACCTGATATCGGCAATAATTCCCGACATAGTGCTTGACAAGAATCCGATAAACTCGTACAAAAGTCGATTGGGTTTTTAGTTCTATATTTTTGACAAGTTCTGTTTTGAGGTTTTGGTGGTATGATGATGTATAGAGAGGAGCTGCTTAAGCTTTTGTATCAGCTTTCCTATGAGGAGCGGGCGGTAACCCTGACTTCGGGGAAAAAGAGTAATTACTATATTGACGGCAAACAGACGAGCTGCCATTCGCGCGGTGCTTTTCTGGTGGGGCACCTTTTTTATGAAAGGATAGCGGAAAAGGCCAAGGCCGCCGGGATTTCGATTAAAGGCGTCGGCGGTTTGACCATGGGGGCTGATCCCATCGTTGCTGCGGTCAGTGTTGTCAGTGCCTATAAAGATGATCCCATGCACGCTTTTCTGATTCGTAAAGAACCCAAAGGCCACGGTAAACAGCTCTGGCTTGAGGGTGATAAGAATTTTCAAGCCGGCGATTCTGTAGCGATTGTTGAGGATGTTGTAACCAGCGGCGGCTCCTTGCTTAAGG
>JAUVDU010000368.1 GCA_030595135.1 Deltaproteobacteria bacterium
TTAAGTGAGCTCAGTGATCTCGATTTTGCCCACTATCTGGTCAAGGATAAGGGGGTGGCGACGGTGCCGGGCTCAAGTTTTCTGCCACCGGGAGAGCCCGACAGTGGTCAGGTTCGTTTTTGTTTCTGTAAAACCGAAGAAACTTTACAGGCGGCAGCAAAACGGCTGAGAGCCTTATAGCTTTTCCGGCAAGGCCGGGAAAAACAGTGGTCAGTTGCCAGTATTTTACTGATGACTGCCCACTGACGACTGAGGAAAAATGGCTGAAAAACATATTATTATGGGAACTGCAGGGCATGTTGATCATGGTAAGACAACCCTGGTTAAAGCCCTGACCGGAATCGATACCGATCGGCTGGCGGAAGAGAAGAAACGCGGGATTACGATAGAGTTGGGTTTTGCCCATTTATCTCTGCCCAGCGGCCAGATGGTCGGAGTTATTGATGTCCCCGGGCATGAGCGTTTTATCAAAAACATGGTGGCCGGGGCCGGAGGGATAGATCTTGTGTTGCTCTTGGTTGCAGCTGATGAAGGAGTTATGCCGCAAACCTTGGAGCATTTTGAGGTCTGCCGTCTTTTAGGGGTCGAATGCGGCCTGGTCGTGATTAGTAAAAGCGATACCGTTGATGAAGATCTGCTTGAACTCGTAACCGAAGAGGTTGCCGAACTGGTAGCTGGGAGTTTTCTTGAAGAGGCTCCGGTAATACCGGTTTCAGCAACCACCGGGGCAGGTCTTGACGATTTGTTGGCAGCTCTGGATGAGTTGGCGGCAACGGTTGTTGAAAAGCCCGATTCCGGAGCCTTTCGGCTGCCGGTTGATCGGGCTTTTGTGATCAAGGGTTTTGGTACCGTGGTTACCGGAACCGTGCTTGCCGGCTCTCTGGGGCTGGGTGATGCCGTGATTTTGGCTCCTTCCGGCCTGGAGAGCCGGGTGCGCAGTCTTCAGGCTTATGGCGAGGAGCGGGAGCAGGTTTTTGCCGGGGAGCGGGCCGCCATAAATCTGCACGGTCTGGAAAAATCGGAGATCGAACGCGGTGAAATTCTGGCGCGGCCGGAAACCGTATTGCCAACCTCGATGGTTGATGTCTTCTATACCCACTTATCCTCGGCCACCTCTCCTTTGCCTGCGCGCAGTAAATTGTTGGTGCATAGTGGTATGGCGGCCTTGATGGGGACAATCGTTGTCCTTAATGGTCAGGAACTTGAGCCCGGAGAGAGCGCTTTTGTTCAGGTGCGTCTCGAAAAACCTACGGTTATAATGTATGGTGATCGGATCGTGATGCGAAGTTTTGCGCGGCGTGAGACGGTCGGCGGCGGGGTTGTTATCAATCCCTGTCCGGCCAAGCATCGGCTTAAAGATTATGCTCTTTTGCTGCCTGATTTTAAACTCCTGCGGGCTGGAAAACCAGCAGATGTGGTTGCGGTTTTAGTGAAACAGGCCGGTCTTGCCGGGTTGCGACTGGCTGAGCTTAAATCTTTTCTTAATTTCTCCGGCAAAGCCTTGGGCAAAGTAGTCGACGAACTCCTGGCCCGGCGTGAGATTGTGCGCTTTGATAATGAACGTCAGCTTTTTATTACGGGAGAGATTTTTGCAGATCTGGCGGAGAAAGTTTTGGCTATGGTGACCGACTATCATCAGCGTGAACCTCTGCGTGAAGGGATGGCCAAGGAGGAGGTGCGCTCACGTTTAGCTCTTTCAGCCCCGCTTTTTCATGCACTTTTGCAGCGTCTGGTGAAAAATGCAAAACTGGTGGTTGATAAAGATCTGTTGCGCACCCCGGATCATCGGGTGCGGCTGGCGGTTGATGCCGATAAGGTCAAAGCCGGGTTGATTGCTCTCTATCGTAAAGCAGGCCTAGCTTTCCCTGACTATAGCTCTTTGAGCAAAGAGTTTACAGCCGAAGAGGATGATATTAAGCAATTGATGACCATTCTGGTTAAGGAAGGCACCCTTTTAAAGGTTCGGGACGGGATCTTTATCACCCCTGATCATTATGAGAAGATGCGCTCCCAAGTTGTGACTTTTCTCAAAGCGCACGAAACCATGACTACCCAGGAGTTCAAGGCGCAAATCAATCTCAGCCGCAAATATATAATTCCCCTCTTCGAATATCTCGACCAACGCAAAGTCACCGCCCGCAAGGGTGAGGCCCGCATCCTCTTACAAGGCTGATGGCGTTGTCACAATTTAAAGAGCTTTATTTAGAATGAAAAATGTAGTATTGGGGTGCGCCTTGTAAAAATGACTGTGCGTGATGCACTATAAACCTTTTATCGCGGAAAGAGTTCATGGAATATTTTGATATTTTGAGTGTGATTGGTAATACGCCGGTGTTGCGGTTGGCGAAAATTTCTTCTATCCCGATTTTTGCTAAAGCCGAATATTTGAATCCCGGCGGCAGTGTTAAGGATCGGGTGGCTAAATATATGATTTCTCAGGCTGAAAAACGGGGTTTTTTGAAGCCGGGCTCGACAATTATTGAGGCAACCTCGGGTAATACCGGTATCGCCGTCGCTTTTGTCGGCGTCCATCGCGGTTATCGGGTAATTATCGTGATGCCTGAGGATATGAGCGAAGAGCGCAAAAAAATTATCAGGGCGCTGGGGGCGGAACTGGTTTTGACGCCGGCTAAAGAGAGCTTGATGGGTTCGGTCAGTAAAGTCAAGGAGATTGCCGCTGGTATCGAAAATTCCCATATTCTTGGTCAATTTGAGAATCCTGACAATCCCGAGATCCACTATCGTACGACCGGTTCCGAGTTGTGGAAACAGCTCGAAGGTAACGTC
>JAUVDU010000141.1 GCA_030595135.1 Deltaproteobacteria bacterium
CCCGGCTTATAACCCCGAATTCGCGCCTCGGGCAAACCGGCAAAAAGCTCACGAATCGGCGTAAAGACACCAGTATAGGTGGCCGGATTGGAACGCGGCGTCCGTCCGATCGGACTCTGGTCGATATTAATCACTTTATCGAGCTGATCAAGCCCCCCGATTTCCTGAAAAGCGCCGACCGCATAACGATCACTGTAAAGATGATTATGCAGGGCCGGATAGAGGGTTTCGTTAATCAAACTGCTTTTTCCGGAGCCGGAAACCCCGGTCACACAGAGCAATAGACCAAGGGGGAATTTAACATCAATGCTCTTGAGATTATGTTGTGATGCCCCTTTAAGAGCAAGGCAGCGCTGCCAATCCAGCGAACGTCGCTGAGGAATCTCGATTTTTTTACGCCCGGAGAGATAGAGACCGGTTAACGAGTCACCCGCCGCAATCTCTGCGGGTCTCCCTTGAGCAACCACCTCACCGCCAAAACGTCCGGCTCCGGGCCCCATATCGATAACCTGGTCCGCCGCCATAATCGTCTCCTGATCATGCTCGACAACCAACAGCGAATTACCCAGATCACGCAATTTCAGCAACGCTTTAAGCAGACGCAGGTTGTCGCGCTGATGCAGACCGATACTGGGTTCATCAAGAACATATAAAACCCCGGTCAAACCCGAACCGATCTGGGTCGCCAAACGGATACGCTGCGACTCCCCTCCGGAAAGCGTGGCACTGGCCCGCTCCAAGGTCAAATAGTCGAGGCCGACATCAATCAAAAACTGCAAACGGGCGAAAAGTTCACCAAGAATGCGCCGGGCAATCGTCTGCTGGGCCGGGGGCAGCACCAGATTAGTTAGAAATTCCCGGGCCTTGGGCAATGAAAAACAGGTTAATTCATAGATATTTAAGCCCGCCACCTTAACCTGCAGGCTCTCCCGGTTCAGACGACTGCCGTGACAAAAAGAGCATGGTTTAGGTGAAAGATAGCGCAGCAATTCACTGTCATTCTCACCCTCGGCCTTTTCATAGCGCCTTTTCAAATTTGGAATAACCCCTTCAAACCTTCTCTCCGGAGAGTGCTGATAACGGCCATCGGCGAGTAAACCGGGGATTTTAACCCGCCCCGAGCCCGCCATAATTATTTTTTTGATCTTGGGCGAAAGTTCAGCAAAAGGCACCGTCAGCGAAAAATCATAATAACGCGCCAGCGGCTCTAACACTTCACTGCGATAGAAAGAGAGGGATCTGCGCCAGGGAGCAAGCGCCCCACCTTTGAGGCTTAAAGCCGGATCGGGAACAATCAGATCACTATCAAAAACCAGATCACGCCCTAAACCGCCGCACTCAGGACAGGCACCATGCGGGTTATTAAATGAGAAAAGGCGGGGCGAAAGCTCGGCAAAACTGATCCCGCAATCACTACAGGCCAGACGCCGGGAAAAGAGCAGGCGTTCCCCATTGACAACCTGCACGACCACCAGATCGTCGGCTTTGTCCATCGCCAGCTCCAACGAATCGACCAGCCGGCCGCGACTTTCGGAACTCGAAACCAGGCGGTCAACCACCAATGAGATATCATGAAAACTATTGCGATCGAGAAGCGGCGGAGAATCAAGACGATAAATCTCACCATCAACTTCAATCCGCAAAAAGCCCTGACTTTGCAAATCGCTAAAAAGTTTACGATACTCTCCCTTACGCCGGCGCACGAGCGGAGCTATAATCATCAACTTGGTTCCGCCGGGCATTTTCTCAATCGCATCGGCAATCTGGTCGACGGTCTGTGAAGTGATCGGTTTACCACATTGCGCGCAGTGGGCCACTCCGATCCGAGCATAAAACAAACGCAGATAATCATAGATTTCAGTCACCGTCCCCACGGTTGAACGGGGGTTATGAGAAACCTTTTTCTGCTCAATCGAGATCGCCGGTGAAAGACCCGAAATTTCATCAACATCGGGTTTTTCCATAAGTTGGAGAAACTGCCGGGCATAGGCCGAAAGTGACTCAACGTAGCGTCTTTGCCCCTCAGCATAGATCGTATCAAAAGCCAGCGATGATTTACCAGAGCCGCTTAAACCGGTGATCACCACAAACTGCCGCCGAGGTATGACCAAACTGATATCTTTCAGATTATGTTCCCTGGCACCCTTAATAACTATCTCTTCCACAAATCACCATCTTAATAATTTACCCCTAAAAAACAGGATAATTGAATAAATAAATAAAATTTTTCTTGAAAATCATGAGTTATTCGGTTAGGTATAAACCAATCAAACTTGATATGCTAATTATAAGGATTCAGATATGGCCAAAATTTACCTACTATTTTTCACCATTATCTCATTTTTTCTCTACCTGCTTTTTCCCGCCGACTGCCGGGCCGGAGAAACTGATTTTCGCCTTATCTATATAGGCTCTCTCTCGGGCTATGTCAAACTCTGCGGTTGACACAAAAAACAGGCGGGCGGTCTAGCCCGGCAAAAAACCGCAGTCGACATTCTCCGGCAAGATGCCGGCCCCGGCAAGAGCCTCTTTATCAACTGCGGCAACCTGACTAAAAGAACCACTAAAAATGACTTTAAGGTCAAACGCAAGGTTCTAAAAACCGCCCTTCGAGGCTATGAAATGATCGGCACCGAGATCTTCACTCCGGGGGCCCAGGAGTTGATTTACGGGCACGAAATGATAACCTCCTTAAAAGGGCACGCCCCCAACAGTACCATTCTCTGCGGCAATCTGGGCGGGCCTGAAATTCCGGGATTCGAAACCCATAAAATTGTCACCATCAACGATAAAAAGGTGCTGATTACTGCTATCATCGATCCGATTCTTGATAAAAAAGCGATTCATGGCCTTCAGGTCACAGATCCCCTTTCAGCCCTGGAAAAGATTCTTGAAACACCCCATGATCTAGCCATTGCGGTTCTCCACTTTTCCGACGCTAAGGCTCGCCGCCTGGTGCGCCGCATTGCCGGGCTTGATATCGCTATATTGGGCACCCAACGGGGAACCATGAAAGAGAGTGAACTTATCAATGGCTGCTGGCTGATCAAAAATAACAACCACGGCAAAACCATCGGCTATCTGGATTGGGATTTTACGACTGGGTCACCGAGCACCGCCAAACTCATCCAGATCAATAAATTGGCTTATGATGCCGACCCCAAAATTACCGAGTTGGTCGACGAATCTGAGGAGTGGCTGCGGCAACACTATGTTGAAATAGAAAAAAACAAAAATGAAGCTGACGACGACCTAACGGTCAAGGTGCCCTATGTCGGCAGCCATGCTTGCAGCACCTGCCATCCACAAATTACGACCTCATGGCAAAAGACGGGACATGCCCGAGCTTACGCCAGCCTCCAGAAAAAGTGCAAGGACTTCTGCCCTGACTGTCTGCCCTGTCACGTCACCGGCAGCCGGGAACATGACAAGCAGGGATTTCGTTCACCGACCGCCACCCCTGACCTCTTCAACATCCAATGCGAAGAGTGCCACGGCCCAGCCGAGGATCATATCAAAGATCCGAAACTCCCGTATGGGCTTAAAATTGAAGCCTCAACCTGCTCTATCTGCCACACCGCCAACAACGACCCGGAGTTTTTCTTTGAAGATGATGTAAAGTTGATCATCCACTGAGAAGTAAGCCGCAATTAAAAAATAAAAAAAGCAGAGAGTGCGTCCCCGCACTCTCTGCTTTTTTTATTTTTTAATCAGTCGTCAATAATCAGCAACTACCAAAGATTATGGCTGACCTAAAAGGTTGTCCTGAAACTAGACCAAGCTCTGAAAAGCCTCTTTACGACCGGTGTATTTCTCTCGCATTTGCGGTTTCATTAGTTTTCCGGTCGGGTTGCGCATGACTGAGTCAAATTTGATAACTCGCGGCAGTTTATAGGTCGAAAGCCGGGTTTTAGCGAACTCAAGGAGCTCTTCCGCGGTCAAAGTTTTCCCCTCTTTAAGCTGGACAATGGCCATTACCGCCTCAACCAGGCGCTCGTCGGGAGTCCCGATACAAGCGACATCATCAATGTCGGGATGTTCCATCAATGCATCTTCGATCTCGACCGGGAAAATATTTTCACCGCCGCTGGTAATCATATCTTTCTTGCGATCAACGATATAGTAGTAACCATCGGCGTCAGTCTTTAAAAGGTCTCCGGTATAGAGCCAGCCATTCTTTAACGAATCCGCCGTAAGTTCGGGATTACCAAAATAGCCCTGCATCATCCGAGGCGTTTTAAAGATCAGCTCGCCAACCGCCTCAGGTGCAACCTCATTACCGGCAAAATCGACAAGCCTGGCATCAACCCCGAAAGTCGGCTTACCAATAGAGCCGGGCCGCTGCAGAACTTCATCGGGATAGAGGTTAAAAGTCCCGCCGCCGCCGCCTTCGGTAATCCCGTATATATTGGAAACCCCGCAAGGCAAAACTTCGACCAGACGTTTCATCACGTCAAAAGGTACCGGTTGAGCCCCAATCTCCATATATCTCCAGGCCGAAAGATCATAATCTTCAAGCTTGAAATCACCCTTATCGATAGCGTTGAGAATCGCTACCGCGATCGGCACAACAAAGAGGACATCGGTAGCTTTTTCTTCGGCTAAAGCTTCGATAATCCATTTAGGATCCTTAAGATCCCGCAGAATTGTACCGGTAGCTCCGGTGGCATAAAAAGGCGCCCAGAGAAACATCGTACCACTATGGTAGAGGGGTAAAAAGAAGAGATAATTGTCGTTCTTTTCGACAAAATAGCTCATGCCGTTACCGATAGCCGTACTATTGAGAGAGAAATGGGTGTGGAGCACAGGTTTCGGCTTGCCCGTGGTACCGGAAGTAAACATCATCGCCAGAGGCGCGTCGGCTTCAACTTCAAGCAGAGCTTCGGCGGTATCATCGTAACCCGCCAGTCCACAAAAATCGATCATCCCCTCGCCAATTTTCTCACCGACGCAGATGAAGCTCTTGACCGTCGTTAACTCTTCTCGAACCGGTTCGACAACCGCCAGAAACTCGGAGCCCAAGATAAAAGCCTTAGGCTTAGAAACTTCGGCGGCAAACTTGATATCATTGCCGACAAAACGAAAATTGAGCGGCACGACAACCGCCCCGAGTTTAATGATGGCATAGTAACTGACTAACCACTCCAGGCTGTTGTTCTGCAAGTGCATAACGTAATCGCCCGACTCGATAGAGAGCTCGTTTTTCAGATAATTGGCAACCCGGTTAATTGACTGGTTAAACTCTTTCCAGGTTAAAGTGCGCCGTTCACCGGTCGCCGGGGTACGCTCAATTAAACAGATTTTTTCCGGTAGGTTATGGGCATGCAGGCAGGCATAGTTGGCATAATTCATTGTTTCTTACACTCCTTAACTTTAATAAATAGTTATAACTTTAAAACGAAGTGCTACGATCAACTGCAAGAACCGTACTATCTATAAAATGTGACTGGCCACTAACTCCGGTAGTCGGC
>JAUVDU010000231.1 GCA_030595135.1 Deltaproteobacteria bacterium
CAGGTCGATGCGATTGCCAAACTGTTGACCGAAATCGCTGAAAAGCGTGGAATCGGGGCCATTCTCGCCGAAGGTATCAGGCCTGCTGCCGCCGCCTGGAAACTTGAAGATCTGGCCGTCCATGTCAAAGGTCTGGAGCCCGCCGGTTACGACCCCAGACCTTTAAAGGGAATGGGTCTCGGATATGCCACCTCCGACCGCGGTGCCTGCCACCTCCGAGCAACATTCTACAAACCAGAATTGAGCGGCATGATCGATCCGGATGAAACCAGCGGCAAAGCCGAACTTTTTATCGACTTCGAAGATCGCCTGACCATCTTTGACACCCTCATTCTATGCCGATTTTTCCGCGATCTCTACCCTTGGGAGACGCTGGCTGAACTCCTACAAACGGTAACCGGTAAAAATATCAACCGAACCGACCTGGGAGAGATCGCGACCCGGATTGCCGATCTTGTACGGCGTTTTAACCTGCGCGAAGGCATGCAAGCGGATGCCGACCGCCTGCCCAAACAACTCCATCGACGTCTGGAAGATTCCGGCAAGGTTATTACCGAAGCGGAACTTAAATTAATGCTCAACGACTATTACCATCTGAGAGGATGGGATAAAAACGGCGTACCGACGGCGTAATGAATCAAGGATGTCTTGAAAATTTATCGCCTTAATGCAGGACAAAAAGAACCATAGAGGAGAATTGAAGATGAGAAGACAAGCAGCCTTACTAACATTAATTCTGTGTCTGGCAGTTTTTTTCACTGTTTCTCAGGCCCATGCCGAAAAACCGGTTAAACTTGGATTTGTCTATATCATGTCCGGCCCCTTCGCCGCTTATGGTCAATTTGCCAAAAAGGGAGCGGAACTGGCGGTTGATGAGATCAATAAAGCCGGCGGTATCATGGGTCGACCGGTCAAAGCCTATTTCGAAGATTCCACCGGCAAACCTGATGCGGCGCTCAGAGCGCTGCGCAAACTGGTCTACCAGGAGCAGGTTGACTGTTTGATCGGTCTTGATTCAAGCGGAGTAGCTAAATCAGTCGCCCCTTCGATTCCGCAGCTCAAAACCCCGCTGATCATCACCCATGCTGCAACCCCCGATGTAACCGGCAGCGTCTGCAATAAATATATCTTCAGAATCTCTCTAAACCTGGCCCAGAATGTTAAAACTGCGGCCCTGCTGGCAGCCCAGACCAAAGCCAAAACCTGGACTACGGTCGGCCCCGATTACGCTTTTGGTCACCAATCCTGGGAATATTTTGAAAAATATCTCAAAGAGATCAACCCTGAAGCCAAATTCCTGCCCAAAGACCAAGTCGCCTTTCCGCCCTTTAAAACTACTGATTTCAGCTCCTACATCACCAAGGTCATGCAGTCGAAACCCGATGGCGTGCTGATCTCCTTGTGGGGTGGTAACCTTATCGATTTTGTCCGTCAGGGCTCGGATATGGGTTTCTTTAACGGTGATTTTGAAGTTCTGGTCACCTTAGGAGCCGCAACCGAAGTTTTGAGTGCCTTGAAAGATAAAATGCCGGAAGGCCTCTGGGTCGGTTCCCGTTACTGGTTTCTGGCCAACCAGTCACCTCTTAATAAAGCGTTCGTGAAAAATTATCATGATCGTTACAATGAATATCCCTCCTATAACGCCCACGGCTCATACGGTGCGATCATGGCCTACAAGGCGGCTGCCGAAAAAGCCAAATCATGCGGTAAAGATGCCGTCATCAGCGCCTTGGAAGGGTTAACCATTGAACTACCGGTCGGAAAGATCACGATCAGGGCCGAGGATCACCAGGCTGTCACCGATGCCTGTTGGGGAAAAACTGCAGCTGACCCCGCCTATCCGATTCGGGTCTTAAAACCGATGAAGATTTTCAAAGGCAAAGATATTACCCCGGCCGTTGCCGATACCGGCTGCAAGATGTAGCGGTTAATTTTGAGTCGTCAGTCTCTTCAGCGGTCAGTCGTCAGTAAAAAACCGGCGACTGACCGCTAACAACCCATAGACCTCCCGGAGATTCTTATGGAGACCTTTGCTGCCAATCTGCTCAATGGATTGAGCTGGGGCATGCTGCTTTTTTTGATCTCAGTCGGCTTAACCACGGTTTTCGGTGTGCTCGGCGTCCTCAACTTCGCCCACGGCTCTTTCTTTATGCTGGGAGCCTATCTTTGCATGCAGATCATGCACATCGTCCCCTCCTTCTGGGTCGGTATTATTGTCGGGCCCCTGCTCGTCGGCGGGCTCGGAGTTGTCATTGAAAAAATGTTGTTGCGCAAGATCTATGACCGGGATATCAGCTTTCAACTCCTTTTAACCTTTGCCATTCTTCTGTTTTTAGACGACTCGGTCAGACTTATCTGGGGACCCGGCTACCATGTTGTCGAAGCTCCGGCAATTCTAGCTGGAACCATCCCTTTTTTCGATCATACTTATCCGATCTACCGATTATTCCTGGTCGTAATCGGCCCACTCATTGGCTTGGCCCTGTGGAGTTTTTTCCACTTCACCCGTTGGGGTAAAGTGGTTCGGGCTGCCGCCGTTGACCGGGAGATGGCCGAGGGAGTCGGCATCCGGGTACCATTACTCTTTACCGCAGTTTTCGCCTTTGGTTCCTGGCTCGCCGCTCTGGGCGGTGCTCTGGCGGCGCCGCACCAGAGCCTGGCTCCGGCGATGGGAGAGAGAATTATTATCGAGAGTTTCATTGTCGTGGTTATCGGCGGCATGGGCAGTTTTCCCGGAGCTTTCGCCGGAGCCCTGCTGCTGGGTCTTTTAGACTCCTTCGGCACCGCCTTTGCGGGCCGCGCCCAGATGGCTCTGCCTTTCATCCTGCTGGCCGTCGTCCTGCTCTTCAGGCCGCAAGGTTTTTTCGGCCGGGAGACGTAGAATGACAAACTCTGCAAAAATCTTAAGAAACAACGGATTCCTCTTTTTCCTCCTGTTTGCAATCCTGGCGGCGGCACCCTTTATATTACCGATCTATTGGCTCATAATCCTGACCGAGATAATTATCATGGGATTTTTTGCCATGAGCTTTAACCTCCTGTTTGGTTTTACCGGCCTGCTCTCTTTCGGCCAGGCCGGATTTTTCGGGGTCGGGGCTTACTGTACAGCCCTGCTGATCCAAAACGGCATAGAATCGTTGACCCTGATTCTTTCGGCGGGAATTCTCGGGGCTCTGCTGGCCGCACTGATTATCGGATTTCTCTGTGTCAAACGCGATGAGATCTACTTTTCCATGATCACTTTAGGATTTGGCATGATGCTCTACACCATCGCCCACAACTGGATCGGCGTAACCGGAGGCAGCGACGGCCTTCCGCTTTGCACTATTCCGGCTATAAAGTTAATGGGTTGGGAGGTGTCGCTCTACGATCCGCGCTGGATGTATCTATTTAGCTTATCGGTTATCAGCCTTGGCGTTCTGCTCCTCTGGCGGCTGACACGTTCCCCATTTGGCCTGATCCTGACGGCCGTACGGGAAAATAAGGAGCGTCTGGCTTTTGTCGGGGCCAATGTCCGCTGGGTGAGATTGACATCTTTTACTATTGCCGGCGGCCTGGCGGGTCTGGCCGGGGGACTTTTCGCCCTTTTTAATTGCATGGCAACCCCCGATTTCATGCACTGGAGTTTCTCTTCCCGTCCCGTCTTGATGACAGTTATGGGAGGTTCGGGAATCTTTTTCGGCCCGGCTTTTGGGGCGGCCATCTTTTTCATCCTCGAACAACTAATTACCAACGTTACTGAAAACTGGATGATTTTTCTCGGTGCCTTTTTAATCCCGATAGTCATCTTTTTCCCACGCGGCATTCTTGGGACTATCGTTGAACTTGTAAAACGTCGGCGGGAGAGTTGAAAATGGCTGAAATACCTGTTTTAAAGATTGAAAATTTAGGTCACTCCTACGGCAAATTCAAGGTTATTGAAAATATTCTCCATGGCCATACCAAAGGGTGAGCTCACCGCTCTG
>JAUVDU010000178.1 GCA_030595135.1 Deltaproteobacteria bacterium
ACATATGAAAGGCTGGATCAGTGAACGGGCCGCGGCCCGCAACGGCAACGACAAAGAGAAAATCATGCGGGAGTTGGAACTTTTCGGCATGGAGAGCAAAGGTTTAGAGTTCTCAATGTATATCACCAAAGAGTCCCTGGCCCAACAAGGTGGTTACGGCTTTGCTTTAAAAGGGCCACAGCACGATGAATCTTGGCTTATCGCCTTAGATCAGATCAAAAACGAGATGCCGAGTTTTGCCCAAAAAGCGGCCGCCTTGAGATGGTTCCCCCTCTTTCGCACCTGGTTTAATATCGCCGGACTCTGCAAACTGCCATGGATTGATGTCCGCCACCCGGACGCCGCCAAGACGGCTGATCCGGCCAAGAATCTACCTACGGTTGCTTGCTATCTTGAGCTCGTCAACTCAACCCTGGGAACCGAAAAAACACTTGATGATCTTTTGGCTGAATCCGAACGCTGCTACCTCCTGCACAAACTTATCAACCTGCGCCAGGGCTTTGGCACCAGAACTCACGATCAGATCCCGCTTAGAGCCATGGCCCCGGTTTTCACTGACGAATTCAGCTCACGCCGAGAGTACTATGTCAACTACCTCAAGGAAAATACCGAGATTAAAATAAACGGACAAGATGATGCCGAACTCCTGCAAAACCTGCAAGATCATCGGCGACAACAGTATGAGGTTTTGACCGATGCGGTCTATACCGAGAAAGGTTTCGACTTAAACGGCATCCCGCTGGATGAGACCTTACAGAGACTGGGGTTCAGCGAACCGGAATACCAAGAGATTGTCGAGCAAGCTCGGCGACAGGCGAATTAGCAAAGGAGTGCAACTTACGAGCGGATACAATGTCTCCCTGAAGATTTTGCTTCATAGAGTTTTGTATCCGCCGCTTCAATTAACTCTCGCGGATGCTTACCATCTTCGGGAATCATAGTCGCCACCCCGATACTGAACGTGACATGGTCTGCCGCCAGGGAGGATTGATGCGCTATGTCAAGAGCATCAATTTTATCTTGAATCTTTTTTGCCGTATCAAGGGCCTTGGAAAGATCGCTATCCGGCAGGATTACAACAAACTCTTCACCACCATAGCGAGCCACAAAGTCACTACTCCGACGTAATACTTCGGCTATGGTGCCGGCTACCCGACGCAAGCAGTCATCCCCCATACCATGTCCATAAGTATCATTATAAAGTTTGAAATGATCAATATCAATCATCATCAATGAAATGGAGTAGCCGGCACGATGGGCTCGGTTCCACTCTTGATCTATCACTTCATCAAAGCGGCGGCGATTGGGAATTTCGGTTAAAGCATCAATAAAGGCATACTTTTCAAGGAGCTCCTGTTTGCGTTTCAATTCCAGGTGCAGCTTGACTCGGGCTTTGACCATGAGGGGGTTAAAGGGTTTCGTAATATAATCAACCGCCCCCAAAGCAAAACCTCGACTTTCATCCATCTCTTCCGAAATAGCCGTGACAAAAAGAAGAGGAATATTCTTGGTTTTGGAATCCCCTTTCAGTTTCCTACAGAGTTCGTAGCCATCCATTTCAGGCATCAGAATATCGGTCAAAATAATATCCGGCGGAGCCTCGGAAAGGGCAATTTTCAAGGCTCTGCGCGCATTTACTGCAGCAGTAATTTTATAATCATCGCGAAATAACTCCATCAACAGTTCAATATTCTGCTTATTATCGTCAACAATCAAGAGTTTGGCACGTTCATCTTTGCGCTCACTATACGTCATCGATTTTCATACCCCCTCGCAAAACCTGAGAAATCATCTTGATAATCTCAGCCGCTTCATCAAGCTCAAAATCATCAATATGATCCATGAGATGTTGGCACAAATTATCATCTACCACCTTTTTCAAATCGGAACCCACGGATTCAAGCTTCCGGCACGCTACATGCAAATCGTCATCAAGCAAGGTCTCAATCCGACTCAGCTGTTCCAGTAGAACCGCCTTGTCCACACGATTATCATCCTCTCCTTTTGGGCTTTGTTTGTCAATATCTTTTCCGGATTTTTCAACCAAGAAGCAGGCATTGATGCCCGATATCACCTGGTTTAATTGCCGACAAAAGTGATTCCAGGTATCTTCAGGGACTGTTTTTACTTGCAGAGAGAGGGAAGTTTCGACACTAGCTGCCGCCGCAGAGAGAGGCTCTGCGCCGAGGTTGGCGGCCACGCCCTTAATCGAATGAACGGTTCGGCGCGGCGTTTCTATATCATTTCCACTTAAACAATGGACAATTCCAGCCTCAGCTCCGGCGAAATCCCGGACAAAGGTTTTTAATAATTTTTCATATAATTTTCGATTATGGCTGGCCCGGAAAAGGCCCAGCTCAACATCAATACCCGGCAGTTCAAGTTGCTTCTCATTATCCAGCTGAGCCGCATGATTATCCAGAGCAGTGAGGGACGCAGCCTCAGGGGAAACTGTTGTCGTACCAATCCACTTTGCCAGAGTGCTAAAGAGCTTGTCCGGATCAATGGATTTGACAATATAGTCATCCATGCCGGCGGCAAGACATTTTTCGCGATCCCCCTTTAAAGTTTGGGCCGTCATGGCAATCACCGGAAGTTCATTAAAACGACTCTCTTGGCGTAACTGACGGGTAGCTTCAAGACCATCCATCTCCGGCATCTGAATATCCATGAGAACCACATCCGGCAGGTTATCGGCAAGATAGTCAAGCGCCTTTTTCCCGTTCACGGCATAATCGGTTTCCAGACCAGCACTGTGGAGCCACTCCAGAATGATCTCCCGATTGATCTCATCATCCTCCACCAAGAGAACTTTTTTTCCTTCCAACATGGTCACCACCCACCGAACTAAAGGCAATTCGGGCCGCCCCTAAAAGAGCGGCCTCGGGATCAAGCACAACTTTTACCGGAATCCGTTCCAGCCAGAGAGCCATACGGCCTTTATCTCGAAAAGCTGAAAGGAATTGAGCTTTGCGCAAATGGCTGATAATCTTGGTCGGAATGCCACCCGCCAGATAGAGCCCTCCGGCGGCCATCCCGATAAGCGCCAGATCTCCCGCCACACTTCCGAGCAGCGCAACGAAGATCTCCAGCGCCTGGGTTGCCGGTTTTTCACCATTTTCAGCGGCAGCGACAACAGAGGCGGCAGTTTTCTCCGAACCGGAAAGCAGCGGCGACAGAGCTCTGACTGAAGACCCGGTCTCAGCCCGCTGTCCGAGCCAGTCATAAATATTGACTAAACCGGGGCCGGAAAGCAGACGCTCACGACTGACCCGGCCATAGCGAAGTTTGAGATAACGCCACAGCTCAACCTCCATCTCATTACGGGGAGCAAAATCGACATGCCCGCCTTCGGATGCGAAAATCTGAGGTTTTTCAGCATCAACGAGAAAGGCCATCCCCAAACCGGTACCCGGTGCCAAGATCGCAATCGTAGCACTATCTCCTTTGGCGACAGTTCCCGGTTGCAAAACGGCTAACTTGTTTTCGTCAAGCAGGGCAATTGCAGCAGCTGTGGCATAAAGATCATTAACCAACACCAGAGAAGCGCAACCGAGCTCTTTTTGCAACTCACTTTCGCCCAACTTCAACCCAAGATTGGTAGCTTCGACGTAACCGTTTTGCACCGGACCAGCCACACCAAAACAGACTCCGGCAAGATTTTGTCGCGCCCGTTCTTGGGCCAGAAACTCTTTGACCCGCCTAATCAGCTCCGCTTCAGCACAGCTTGGAAAGCTGCAAAAAGAGAGCCTTTTCAAACCTTCCGCACCTGATGAAAAAAGGCCGAGGTTAGTCTTCGTCGCCCCGATATCACCAGCTAAAACCAGTTTATTCATCATCCAAATCCTGCAAGATTATATCAATATTTGCAGTCGGAAATTCCAGAGCCAGAATCCGGCGCTCGGCCTTAAGCAGGGCCTGATAATCGCCTTGAACTTGAGCCGCAATCAGCGTCGCAAAACTGTAGTCACTGCCAGGTAGCGGCAAATCCTGCCCCAGATCACCGCTGATCTGCAAAAAGAGGCCGTGGTTGCCATCACCCTTATGCAACTGGCCGGTAGAGTGAAGAAAACGGGGGCCGTAACCGATCGTTACCGGTACCCGGCAATAGTCTTGCAACCGCTTTTGCAGACTTTGCAGAGTCCTATCAAGTAATCGGGTTTGCGGCAGATAGACCAAGAGAGCGATATAGTCACCGGAACCCGCCTCTGCAACAAAACGCTTAAGCCCGGTTTCAAGATCGCTGATCCCCTTAAAATGATGACTGCCGCTGATTTTAAGATCAGCCTTATCAACCAACCTCTCTAAAGTCGGCAAAGCCCCGCTCTCCTGCCAGGCGAGCATCGCTTGACGGGCGCCAATTTTTGCCGCCTCAACATCGGGTTGATCAAAGGGATTGATACCTAAAACCGCTCCGACGGCGGCGGTTGCGAGCTCAAAACGCCAGATCTCCTGGGCTAAATCCGCCGTTTCTCCGAGAGAAATCAGGGCCGACGGCTCAGCCGCCGCCTGAACCTGAGCCCGGGCTGCATCTAACCTCGAATTGTCGTCATCTGCGAGCCGCAGAAAGAGATAAAAACGATCCTCGGCGGGTTTTTCATGATGATTGAGAAAAGGTAGTGCATCATCTGCCGCAGCAATGACCGGAACCAAACCATAGCCCTTTTTCCCGGTGCTTTCAGCCAGCAGTTGTTCGAGCCAGACGGCAAAGGGCTGCAAACGCGGCGATAAAACCAACGTCATTTTATCGCGACCGGCCCGCGCCATTTCACCGAGAAAAGCTCCCAGTTGTAGAG
>JAUVDU010000153.1 GCA_030595135.1 Deltaproteobacteria bacterium
CGAGACCAGCCTTAACACCCTCAACCATTACTTGAACCAGAGGGCGGCCGGCAACAGCCGCCATATCAAGATCATCCGAAAGAATCAGGCCGGAAAAACCCAATTCAAGACGAGCAATTTCGTTTAAAAAAGGAGGTGAAAAGGGCACTGATCGTGAATCAATTGCCGGAAATTTAAGATGGGCCGCCATCATGATCTTGACGTCAGCGGCAATAGCCGCCGCAAAAGGTATCAGATGAGGGGTCAGTTCAGATCTTTCAAGGTGAGAAACCGGCAGCATTTTATGGCTGTCTTCAACCACCGTGCCGTGTCCGGGAAAATGTTTAACACAAGCCGCAATACCACTACTTTGCAACCCCTCGATATAAGCTTTAACCTGACCGGCAACAAATTTAGGCTCAGCGCCAAAACAGCGATCACGGAGCACCCGACTTGATACTTGGAAAAGGTCGGCAACCGGAGCCAGATTGCAATTTATACCGATTTCAAGCAACGCTTGAGCCAGCGCCTGAGCCGTAGTTCGAGTCTTCTCCAGATCGGCATCCGCGCCCAAAATTGCGGCCCCCGGAAAATCGGGAAAGCCCGCTTTAAGCCGGGTAACCGGCCCACCCTCTTGATCAATTGCCACAATCAACGGCAAGCCGCTGGCTTTAATTGAAATTTCCTGGAGTTCGGCAATCAGAGCCTTGGTTTTATGCGGATCAACACAATTCCGAGCAAAAAGAATAACCCCGCCCGGAGGATAGCACTGCCAAGCCGAGCGTTCAAATTCCGTCAACTCTTCTCCAACAACGCCGATCATCAGCAACTGGCTGATTTTTTCCTCAGACAAGCTCTACTCCTACTCTACTCCAGTCAAAAAAAGGGCCGGGATCGCTTTTTCGTTGCGGAGCAACATGGCAATGACCGACAATGCGATCACGGATTACATCTGGATGATTAATTTTTATTAGCTTTAAGAGTTCATTCAGCCGTTGATATTGAATTTCACTAAAATTATTGAAATCATCACCTTCAAGTTCTATACCGAGAGAAAAATCATTACAATTATCACGCCCTCGAAAATGGCTGACTCCAGCATGCCAAGCCCGTTTTTCATCATCCACAAAACGAATGACCCGCCCCTGACGTTCGATATAGTAGTGCGACGAAACCTTAAACCCAGCAATTCCGGGGAAATATGGGTCGACATCCGGATCAAGAGAGTTGGTAAAAAAATCGATCACCCGTCCCGTCCCGAATTTACCCGGCGGCAGGCTGATCGCATGAATGACCACCAGATCAATCCGCGTACCGAAAGGACGACTGTCATAATTGGGACTCGGAATGTCAATAATCGTCAAATTCGACATCAGGAAAGAACTTTTTCGTGCCCCGCAGGACAAAGATTAATAACCGGACAAGTTTCACAGCCCGGACGCCGGGCCGGGCAAAGATTGCGTCCATGATAGATTAACAGAAGTGAAAAAAGATTCCAGGCATTTTCCGGTACCACTTTCATTAACTGTTGTTCAATTTTGACCGGATCTTCACTTTTAGTCAAACCCAGCAAGCGGCTTAAACGCTTGACATGAGTATCAACCACGACCCCCTGCAAACCATAGATTTCGCCCAAAACAACATTGGCGGTCTTTCGACCAACCCCGGGCAATTTAACCAGCTCAGACAAAGATGGCGGAATTCGTCCGCCATGCCGACTCAACAGCAACTGACAACAAAGTTGAATATTTTTCGCCTTATGACGAAAAAAACCGGTGCTCCTGATAGCCTCTTCAAGTTCAGACCGCGGCGCTTGAGCAAAAGCCCGGGTATCGGGATAGAGGGCAAAAAGTGCAGGAGTGACCAGGTTAACTCGAACATCGGTGCACTGAGCAGACAAAATCACCGCTACCAACAGCTCCAGATGACTATGATAGATAAGCCCGCAACCGGCTTGAGGATAAAGGCGCGACAAATTCAAGATCACATCTTGCGTGCGCTGACGACGTTCTTTCAGGGTTTCACGTTTTGCTTTTGCCATTAAGCATCTTTTCCTTCAATTTCCTGCAGAAACTCCCCGTAATGCTCTTCCATACATTCCGGGCACATGCCGTGGCTGAACACAGCCTCAGAATGCTCGGAAATATATCGTTCAACCTGCTGCCAATACCCTTTATCGTCACGAATTTTCTTGCAAAATGAACAGATAGGCAAGAAGCCTGAAAGTTTTCTCACCTCGGCCAAGGCCTCTTCCAGTTCCCGCTTCTGTCTCCTCAAGGCAACATGTGTGTTTACCCGAGCCAACACCTCCGCTTTCCGAAACGGCTTAGTATTTACCTGATTCCAACAATACAATTTCCGTAGCTTGGGCTGCGACAGCAACAATATCACCAGTTTGAACAAGATTTTCCAGAATGCTCAAAATAGCGGGCGGAGGAGCTATTACCTCAGATTCATCGATAAACTCAGGGATATCGTCACTATATTGCAGTTCTTATTCTGATGACATTGACAACCTCCTGAAAAAATTCAGGCAGACGGAACTTAGTAGTCACCAACTCCATCTTGCGAGCCTCGATTTTTGAAAGATCAAGAATATCGTTGATCAGCATCAGCAGGTGTTCACCAGATTGATGCATAGTCTCAATAGCACTCTGCTGATTAGAGGTCAAAGATAAATCTCCGGCCAAAATCTGGATATAGCCGAGGATAGCATTAAGCGGGGTACGCAACTCATGACTCATATTGGAAAGAAAAACTGATTTGGCCTGGTTGGCGGATTCCGCCGCATCCTTGGCTTCCCGCAACTCATCCGAGAGCTGCATAGTCTTGGTAATATCTACCAGATAGCCCTGGTAATGCATGATTTCACCACTGCTGTCGTAGATAATCGTAGTATAATCCTGCACCCATACCACCTTTCTCTCTCTGCTGACAAGTCGGTACGGTTTATGAGTGAATGAGAGCTCTTTTCTCTGCCCGGCAAGGGTCACATCATTTAAGACCATTTCTGAATCATCCGGATGGATCAAATCGGCATAGAGCACCGAACCATCCAGAAACTCACGACTGGTGTAACCAAGAATATTTTCCACATTTCCGGATACGCGCTCAACCGGTAAATTTTCCCGGTTGAGCCGGATAAAGGTCATAACCGGCCCGCTCATAAACATCTCACGATCCCGTTTGAGTGCCAGTTCAACTTTGTGTTTTTCCGTAATATCCTGAACCGTCTCGAGCGAGTATAACGGCTCACCATGAGCATCGTACTTGGTTGAACAGATCTCACGAACCCATTTTTCGGTACTGTTTATTAAAACTATCCGGTGCTCGATATCATATTTTGTTCTATTTTCTACAGACTCCGCATAGGCATTGTTAACAAACTCCCGATCATCAGGATAAGTGATCTTCAGCAACAAACCCGGTTCAGCAATAAATTCGGCTTGGCTATAGCCGGTAATTCGCTCACACGATGGAGAGATATACTCATAACTGCCGTCCGGCAAAAGCCAGGCTTCCCAATCATTAGAAAATTCGGCCATAATCCGGAATTTCTCTTCACTCAAGAACAATTGAGCTTCAACCTCGCCCATGTTTTCCCGTAACGAAAAGAGGGTTTCATAACAGCTCTCTAGGCAGTTGGTTTGCGGTCACGTACAAGTTATAAGGTTAATTTAAACACTTTAACTTTTTTCCTTACCCTTTGCAAGTATAATCCATTAAAATATCCCACTTAGAACTATTTACTTTGTCGTTTTAATAGATTATAAATAAATCACTCAACATCAACCTTTTCTCGTAAAATTTGATCTCACTATGAATGAATACACAATCGGCCTCATCTCTGATACACACGGATTACTGCGCCAGAATGCTTTTGCTTTCCTTAAAGGATCTGACACCATCATCCATGCCGGAGACGTCTGCGATGACAACATTATCACCCAACTTTCCACTATCGCTCCGGTTTATGCCGTCCGTGGCAATATGGATGGCAAAGCCACATATCCGAAAAACGACCTACAGACAATCAGAGGGCGCACTTTTTACATCCTTCACGACATTGAGAGATTAGACCTTGATCTCAAGGCTGCCGGCGTTGAGATTGTGGTCTTTGGCCACACCCATCAGCCGGAGAATTTTCAGCGTAACGGTATCCTCTTTATCAATCCCGGCAGTGCCGGCCCGAGACGCATAGGTCGGCCTATATCATTAGCCAAACTCCATTTTAAAAATGACCGCTTGATCCCGGAGTTTATTGAACTCTCTTTCTGATTCTCTTCGTCCTGCCACGGAAGTCTGTTTCTCTCTACATGCCACTTTAATTTTTGGCATGCATGATACTGGTGATTCTTTATATCCACATAACAAATATTGTTGTTGACATTTCAGTTGTCGACCACTATTTATAATTTATACATCATTTTATTTACGGCAAAAATCACCAAAAAAAAGTTTCAATTAAGACGCCGAAAAATGTATCTTATCAAATATCTACATCAATTTACAGCAAAGTAAACTCCTGTCAATATACCACCTCATTAAACAATGAGATATTTCGTTGTTTTTAACTTCTTGTGATGCTTTACCTAAAGTAGCGGCGCTTTCTTTAAACATAGAGATTACGGTCGACAGGCAACATGTAAGTATCTTGTAACTATTCCAACCAAGCTTAAGGAGGAACAATTATGAAGTCCAGATGGTATGCAGTGGTAATTACGACGTGTATTTTGGCTCTGGCCTTGGTCAGCCCAGCCATGGCAAAAAAGATTTACAAGTTTGGCGGTGGCCCGGCTGGTGGTACTTTTCAGTTTATGGCCGGCGGCATCAGCACGTATTCTCCGGTCAAAGCAATCACAGAGTTCAAGGTTCTGGCCGGAGCTTCTGCTGGTTCAGTGGAAAATCTGCGTTCGGTTAATTCCGGCAAATATGCCATGGGTGTGGTCTATTCCGGTCACGTCTATATGGGACTTAACGGGATGATGAAGAACGATCCCAAAAAATATGAAGATGTTCTCGGAGTAGCCTACTTCTATGGAGCTCCGGCCCAATTGATTGTCAGAGCTGGTTCCGGTATTAAGAGCTGCAAAGATCTGGTGGGCAAAAAAGTCGGCGTCGGCAATGCCGGATCCGGGGCTTTTGCTAATTGCGAAATGTTTTTTTCGGCCCTGGGAATCTGGGATAAGGTCGAGCGCAATGCCATGGGCTACAACGATGCGGCTACCGCCTTCGGTAACAACCAACTTGACG
>JAUVDU010000291.1 GCA_030595135.1 Deltaproteobacteria bacterium
CGGGTCAGATACTCATTGGCCGAATAGACACCGTTAAGATTTTCGCCCTCAATATTCATAAAGACCGGCAAGCCGGCTCCAGTGCCGATAAAACAGGCATCAAAACGCTCTAAAAGTTCATCGACGGTCTCAATCTGACCAACAACATAACTCTCAACAACTTCAACGCCCAAGGCTTTGAGGTAATCGACCTCAGCCTGAACTATTGCTTTAGGCAGACGAAACTCAGGAATACCATAAACCAGGACGCCGCCGGTTTTGTGCAAGGCTTCAAAAATTGTCACCTGATGTCCAAGCTTGATAAGATCCCCAGCCACCGTCAATCCGGCAGGTCCTCCGCCAATTACCGCAACTCTCTTGCCGGTTGCCGGCAGGATTTCGGGAAGTACCATTTCACCTTGAGCCCGCTCATAGTCTGCCGCGAAACGCTCAAGACGACCAATCGCCACCGATTCGCCCTTTTTGGTGAGCACGCATTTGGCCTCACACTGGCTCTCCTGCGGGCAAACCCGGCCGCAAACTGCGGGCAGGGCATTGGTCTCTTTCAGTTTGTGGGCCGCTCCAATAAAATCACCATCTGCAATCAAGCCGATAAATTCCGGAATTTTGACGTTTACCGGACAACCTTCAACACACTTTGGTTTCTTGCAGCGTAGACAACGGCTCGCTTCCAACATCGCGGTTTCATTTGCGTAGCCAAACGGAACCTCTTCAAAATTGCGCGCCCGGATCTTGGCTTCCTGTTCCGGCATCGGATGACGGGGTAGTTTTTTTGCCTTATTTACCTTCTTCTCTTCAGCCATTACTTATCACCTCCGCATTCATCACAGCAACTACAAGTATCACCGTGCTGGTAGCGTTCGACCGCCACTTTTTCCTGTTCCAAATAGATGCCCTGGCGTTTCAGCATCTCGTCAAAATCAACTTTATGACCATCAAATTCAGGCCCGTCGACACAAACAAATTTAGTCTCACCGCCAACCGTCACCCGACAAGCTCCACACATGCCCGTCGCATCAACCATAATCGTCGGCAAACTGACAAACGTCTCAATCCCGAACGGCTCAGATGTTTTACAAACAAACTTCATCATGATCGGGGGGCCGATACCGATAACCAAACCAATTTCTCCGCTTTCCCGATTTTTTTCCAAAAGCTCCTGCTCGACTTTAGTTACCAAGCCGTGAATTCCATAGGAGCCGTCATCGGTGCAGACATAAAGTTCATCACTTAAATCCCGCATTTTTTCTTCCCAGAAAAGAAGACTTTTGGTACGCGCTCCAAGTATCGTGATAACTTTGTTGCCATTAGCTTTTAAAGCTTTGACAATATTATGGGTCGGAGCAATGCCAATGCCGCCAGCCACACAAAGCACAGTACCATAATCACCCATATGTGTAGGTTGACCCAGTGGCCCGATAAAATCGGCCAGACAATCACCAACTTCGAGTTTACCCAGCGCCATGGTACTTTTGCCGACTTCCTGAAAAATTATGGTTACCAAACCCTTTTCAGGATCGGTATCCGCCACCGTCAACGGCACTCTTTCACCGGTCTCATTGAGACGGAAGACAACAAACTGGCCCCCTTTCGCTTTTTTGGCGATACGCGGCGCTTCAATCTGCATCATCTTGACGCTCGGGTTCTTGGAGAACTCCTCTTTCGCGACAATCCTATTCACGATCTTACTCCTTAAAAATTAAGTGGTAACTATTTTCAGCATAAGTAAAAAACACCGAGTGTTGAATTTTTTTTCACAAAGCCTGCAAACATTTGCTAAAAAAAACACAAGGTCGCGCCCTATAATATATACAGTATACAAAGTCAAGTTTTTTATCAGGGGCAACCTCAAACCAAGATTCAAGGTAGAAGCCTGTCTGAAACGTCAGTGTTTTGAATGAGAGGGCACGGCCACAAAATTCAAGGTAGCATGCACCGTAAAGAGAGGAAAAAAGAGAGCCATGAAAAAGATGTTGACCACCGGAATCATACTGATCAGAGCCGGAAGCCAACCGAGCCGCAGCGCTCGCGGCCATTTCTTCTTAAGCCATTCCAACTTTTCCCCCAGACTCCAACGCTGACGAGAAGCGGGATAATCGATAAACATCAAAGCGGAATAGAAGATATACAAAAAAATAACCAACCCGGCTCCGGCTACCGGAATGAGATTAAGCAACAGCGCAGCAAGCGTTACAAGCAAACCAAAAGCGCCGATTTTACAACCCTCAACCAAGTCTTTTACGATTCCCGCCCAAGTAAAACCATCATCACCGACAAACTCTTCACCGAGATACTTTTTTTCGGCTGAAACGCTGAGAAAGGCATAGCCGGGGGAGGTCAAGCTATAGGAAACCAGAAAAGCCAGATAGAAGGCTATAACTCGCGAAAAAACAAGAAACAGCCACTTCAAAACCAACCAACCCTTAACCTTAAACCAACCAATAATCCCGGCGGCTTCGGGAGCCTGCTGAAAAAAGTGGCCGGTCAGACCGTCAACAAAATGTACGGTTACCAGGTAGCCCAACCAGGTCAACAGAGCCATACAGAACATAAGCAGCAGGCTCAAACCCAGAAGATTCATATGTTGCAAAATAAAACGCAAAGAAAACGTCAAGGGCAGCCATTTTCTTTTGCCTAATGCACCATTTCCCGATACCTGTACAGACATAAACCAGACCCCATAAAAAATTCGATAAAAAAACTAAAGTTTAACTATTTGTTGTCGATAGCAAAGGTTGAAAATAACTTTAAGGGAGTAATTATGGAGATCAGTTCCGCATCAAGCGACAGCATGATGGCCATGGCCGTTGCCGCTCAACAGCAACAAACCAGTCTGCAAACGCAAGTCGCGATGCTCCAACAAATTGCTGAAGCACAGCAACAAGTAGCCCTGATTCTCGCCGAAGGCGGTCTGGGCCAAAACCTTGATATCATAGCTTAAAGCCAACCTGCACACCCTGTCCCCCTACCTTCTCCACCATTTAACCCAAATCCAACCAATATCAGATTATAACGCCACGCCATAAAACTTGCAATACCAATCTCAATTCATACCCAAACACAGCCATTTTCGGCCTGCATAGCTTGACATACTATAGAACGAAGTGCTAGGTTAAGGCAACCTTTTTAGTTCTCTATGGTGTAAAAACTACGTTTGCAACCATTCCAGTAGCGGGAGCAGAAACAGCATGGCTAACTATGACTATGATATTGGCATTATCGGTGGTGGGGCTGCAGGGCTTACGGTGGCTTCCGGGGCGGCTCAACTTGGCGCAAAAACCTTGCTGATAGAGAAAGAAAAAGTATTGGGTGGCGATTGTCTCCATTATGGTTGCGTACCCAGTAAGACCCTGATCAAAACCGCCCATGTCTATCATCTCATGAAAAACGGACCTAAATTCGGCCTACCTGAGATTGTGTTGCCGCCGGTTGATTTTTCTGCCGTCTCTAACCGAATCCAATCG
>JAUVDU010000085.1 GCA_030595135.1 Deltaproteobacteria bacterium
CGGATTGCGATATCGATCTTCGTCTTGAGCTCTTGATGGCGGATGATAAAAGTCATACTCCCGCAAGAGCTGACCGGGCGCTCTTGAAAACGCTGCGTCGTGAAGCGCAAAGATTGACCCGGCAGTTAAAAATTGTCGAAAGAGATCCGCTGACAACTGATTTCAGTGGTGAATTGTTAGCCTTTGCCTATCCTGATCGGATTGCTAAAAAACGTTCAGATGGTGATTTACGTTTTCTTTTAAATGGTGGGCAAGAGGCCTCTTTCGCCTATCCCGAACCGCTTTCGCACTCTTCTTATCTGGTCGTGGCTCAGCTTGTCGGTGACCGTCGCAAATCTCGCATTCGTCTGGCCGCAGCCTATTCCGAGAGCAGTTTACGAAAACAGTTTGGCGATTTATTAAAACGTGAATCTCAGGTTTTCTGGGATCAGAAGAGTGGCTCTGTGGTGGCTCGGCAACAGCTAATGTTGGACTCTTTGACGCTCGAAGAGGGGTTCTTAAAGGACCCGCCTGCGAAAGCTTTGACCACCGCCTGGTTGGAGGGGGTGCGCCGCGTCGGCCTCGATCTTTTACCCTGGAATAAAAACATTCGTCAGTGGTGCCGCCGGGTTGAGTTTGTCAGAAACAGCGGCTTGGTTGAAAATGAGTCGTGGCCGGCTTGTGATGACAAATCTTTGTTGGACGATCTCGAAAATTGGCTGGCCCCGAGATTGGGCCGAATACGCAATCGCGATAGTTTGCCCCGACTTGACTTAAAAACAATTTTGCGTGATCGTCTGACCTGGCAACAACAGCAAAAACTGGAACAACTCGCCCCGGTTGAGATAAGCTTGCCCTCCGGGTGCCGCGTCCAACTCGATTATGCCAGCGGCGCCGTCCCGGTGCTCGCGGCCCGGGTTCAGGAACTCTTCGGTTGCCGGGAGACGCCTCGGATCGGCGGCGGCCGGATTGCGTTGCTCTTACATATCCTCTCACCCGCCCGCAGACCGGTGCAGGTGACCGATGACCTGGCCGGTTTCTGGCACGGTTCCTATCGCGAGGTACGCAAAGAGATGCGGGGGCGCTACCCGAAACATGCTTGGCCGGAAGAGCCCTGGCTTGAATAGAAGGCGGTTAAAAAAATAATCATAAAAGACGGATTGAATGTTTTCGGTTGACGAATGTTTCTCTTTATTTTAGGTATAGCTTGTGAATCCCGAAAAAGATATATAGTTTCACTATCTGAAAATTCCAGTCGTTTGTTAAGGAGGAGGACAAAATGAGTAAAAGAGTGATTCGGATCGTTACCCTGTCGTTATTGGTAACAACTTTTCTGGTTGGTGGTTTTTTTGTAAATGTTTATGCAGCCGGCGAAACTATGTACAATAAGTACAATATTCACGCCCAGGCCGATAAAAAAGGTTTGCTTAAATCGAGTTATGCCAATTACACCGATCCCGGTGCTGGTCATGTTATCATTCCACCCAATACTAAATTAACCGTCCGTCTCTGGAAACGTTTTATGAAAAATTATGGCTTTTACTATGACCTGCCGGATGGTCGGCATGGCGTTTTTGAGGTGCATGAGAGACGGATGGAGATGAGTGTTGATGAGTATGAAGAGCTGATTCTTTCGCCTAAGCCGATTTCCTTAAAAGGTTTTTCGGCGGTCGATCTGAAAGGGATCAAGAAAGGCAAAGCCTACAAAGGAATGACCAAAAAAGGGGTGATGACGGCCCTAGGCTATCCCGCCGCCCATGAAACCCCCTCGCTGGATGATAATCAATGGAAATATTGGCGTAACCGTTTCCGCACAGTGGTCGTCGAGTTCAACAGTAAGGGGCGAGTGGTTAATGTAAGGTATTGAGCAGATTATGTCGGAAAATAAAAAAATTGCTCTGGTGACCGGAGCCAGTCGCGGGATCGGGGCGGCTATTGCTGAAACTCTGGCCTGCGACGGTTACGATATCTGGCTTAACTATCGTTCAGATCATGAAGCGGCGCAAAGGGTTGCTGAAAAGGTTACAGCTTGCGGGCGGCAATGTCTTTTGCTGCCCTTTGATGTCGCCGACGAGGAGGCGGTTGAGGGGGCCTTAAGTGAGTTGCTGGCGGAAGAGACACCTTATATCCTGATCAATAACGCCGGTTTCGCTCGGGACGGGATTATGGCTCTGATGAGTCGCTACGATTGGCAGTCTGTCTTAAATGTCCATCTCGACGGTTTTTTCCTGGTGACCAAGCTGGTTGTGGCTCGGATGCTGAGAAAGCGGGCCGGAAGAATTGTAAATATCGTCTCCACTTCGGGTCAGACCGGGGTTGCCGGACAGGTTAACTACAGCGCCGCCAAAGCCGGTTTAATTGGGGCAACCAGATCTCTGGCGGCCGAGGTGGCAAAGCGTAAAATTTTAGTTAATGCGGTGGCTCCCGGTTTTATCGAGACCGAGATGACGGCGGATTTGCCGGTTGATAAAATTTTACCGACCATTCCTCTGGCTCGTTTCGGTCAAGCTCAAGAGGTTGCCGATGCGGTCTCGTTTCTCTGTTCCGATAAGGCCACCTATATTACCGGTCAGATCCTGGCCGTTAATGGCGGGATTGTTTAGTTGATGCAGCGGCATAAAGTAGCGATAACCGGCGTCGGGATTGTCTCTTGTCTCGGGGTCGGAGTAGAGAACGTTGCGGCTTCGTTGCGCGAAGGGCGTTCGGGGATTGTCGTTGATGAAAAGCGACAAGCTTTGGGTTTTCGCAGTCCTTTGACCGGTTGTTTGCCGGAGGTTTTTCCCGAACGTTTTTTAAATCGCAAACAGCGCAAAACGATGCCCGATTTTGCACAATTCGCCTATGTCGCGGTGCGTGAGGCCCTTGATGGTTCCGGGTTGACTGAAAAAGATTTGCAAAACCCGCAGAGCGGGCTGATTTTTGGTTGTGATTCAAGTTGTCTGGCCGCAGTTGAGCAGGTTGACCTTTTGCGTCAATATGGCGAGACTCATAAACTCGGCAGTGGTCTTGTCTTTCGCGCCATGACCTCGGCGATAACCATGAATCTTAATGTTTTGCTCGGTACTCAAGGTGCGAATTGGACATTGAGCTCGGCTTGTTCGAGTAGCGGACACGCTATTGGTCAGGCGGCGGATTTGATCGCTTTAGGCCGTCAGGAGCGGGTGATCTGCGGCGGAGCCCAGGAGATTAACTGGGAGTCGATGTGCAGTTTTGACGCTTTGGGGGCTTTTTCGACCCGGATTGATAATCCGGCCGCCGCTTCACGACCCTTTGATGTCGATCGCGATGGTTTGGTTCCCAGTGGCGGGGCGGCGGCTCTGGTTTTGGAAAACTATGATCTGGCGAGGCTGCGGGGGGCAAATATTTTGGGCGAGGTTAGAGGCTACGGTTTCTCATCTGATGGCGGGACGCTTTCGGTACCAAGTTCCGCCGGCCTGGCCCGGGCGATGCGGGCGGCGTTGGTTGATGCGGCGATCGAACCTGAAGATGTGACTCTGCTTTTGGCCCACGCAACTTCGACATTGGCCGGTGATGCGGCGGAAGCGGAGAATATCAGATCTGTTTTTGGTTTAGTTACACCTTATATCAGCGCTTTAAAAGCGCTGACCGGCCATGAACTCTGGATGGCTGGTGCGGCCACCGCAGTTTATGCTGTAATTATGGCACAAGCGGGCTTTATGGCCCCAACGATTAATTTTACCGCTCCCGATGCGGCGACCACAGGATTGCGTATCCTGAACCAAACCCTACCTCAAAAACCAGAGAAGGTTCTCTGTAACGCCGCCGGTTTTGGCGGCTCCAATGCCTCTCTGCTGCTCGATTTTAGTTGCCAATGAAATATGATTACCTGATTATCGGTGCCGGGATCTCCGGTTTGAGCAGCGCTCTGTTGCTGGCCCGTTTCGGGTTTAAAGTGGCGGTGGTTGAGCAGGCTCCGCGACCGGCACCGTTGGTTGAGGGTTTTGTCCGCAATAATGTCTATTTTGAAACCGGTTTCCATTATGCCGGGGGCCTCGAAGATGGCGGCGTTCTTGATCTCAACCTGCATCTTCTGGGGATTGCCGAACATCTGCAAAAAGTTCCATTTGATCCTTTAGCCTACGATACCGTAGTCCAGCCGGAAAGTGGTTTTAACTTCTCTTTTCCGCAAGGTTATGCGGCATTGGGCAATGCTTTACGAGAGCGTTTTCCGATTCACAGCCAGGCTTTAAACGAATATTTTGAGCGCTTGCAACAGGTTGTCCGAAAACTTCCCTACTATCATTTTCAGGCGCAAGGGGAATCATCAGCTCCGGGACTTTCGCTCTTGCATGAGCAAAATCTGGCTCAGGTTCTTGACGAATTGGCTATTGGCGGAGAGTTGCGGACGCTGTTGCAGATTCATTGCCTGCTGCATGGCTCCTTGCCCTCCGAGGTGCCTTTTGCCATCCATGCCGGGGTTGTTGACGGCTATTACCGTTCGGCCCATACTTTTAAAGGGGGTGGCCGAGCTCTGGTTACGGCCTTGGTTACGGTTTTAAAGCAATGCGGGGTTGATCTTTTCTGTCGTCATAGGGTAGAAGAGATTGAGTTGTCCGCCGCCGGGGTGCTGGCCGGAGTTCGCTGTACTAATGGAGTTAAGTTGCAGGCTTCCGGCTGTATCGCGACGTTGCATCCGCAGGCCCTGTTGAAATTATTGCCGGCGTTGGTTTTTCGACCGGTCTACCGCCGCCGCCTGGCCGCTCTGAAAGAGACGGCGGGGGCGGAGATTGTTTTTTTGAGCCGTGAGCGTCAGCGAGGAAGTACTTCTGGAGTAGATTCGTTGCCAACCCATAATTTTCAGGGCCGCAACTTCTTTTTCCTGCCGGGGTCGGAAAAGGCGATGCTTGATCTTGATCTGCCGCTTTCTGAACGTCTGCTTTATCTTAATTTTGCCGGTCCTGCTGGTTCGGAGGCTTCCGACAACAATTGGGAAGGTGGCGTGACGGCGATTCTTCCGGCTCCTTACTATGAGCCCGGCTCCGAGGTTTCGGCAACGTTTAGCTATGCCGAAAGAAAAGCGCAAACCGGGGAACTGGTGCGTAAGCGCATTATTGAATTGTTGCCCGAACTTGGCCCCGGACTTGAAGTTGAGTGTGTGGCGACCGCCAAAACCCTGCAGCGAATCAACGCCTCGGCTCGAGGGTCGCTTTATGGAGTGAAGCATATGGTGGGACAATTTAATCCTTCCGCAAAAACCCGTCTGACCGGTCTTTTTTTGGCCGGTCAGGCGACAGCCGCTCCGGGCTTTCTCGGGGCTGTAACTTCGGCCTTGATGGCAGTTGGCGGAATTGTCGGCCATGACCGGGTCGAAGCCTTGCGGCGTGATGTGATATGAGGCGTGTAGCGGTAACCGGGATGGGGGCAGTTTCCCCTTTTGGCCGGGGTTTTGAAGCTCTGATCAACGGCTTGGTTGAGGGCCGCAGTGCGATTAAAATTCTTGATGAACTTAAAGACTACGGTGGTCTGAGAACCCGGCTTGCGGCACTGGTGCCGGAGGTTGACGGAAAAGAGATCCCCCGCAGCAAGCGGCGTTCGATGTCGCGGCAATCAATTTTTGCGGTGCTCGCGGCCCAAGAAGCCTTGGCTCAAGCCGCTTTACCGGAAACCGAATATAGCAGCGGTCGCTACGGAGTTGTGGTTGGAACCACGATCAGCAGTTTAGAGACCAGCGAAAGTTTCTTCGCCGATCATTTCCGGGACAAAAGTTTTTCCCGTATGAAAACCTCGCTCTTTTTCAAGACCATGAATCATTCGGCGGCTGCCAACGTGGCCCATTTTTTTGGTCTCGAAGGTCGTTTGCTGGCCCCGGCGGCGGCCTGTGCCACCGGTTGCCAGGCTTTGGGCTATGCTTATGAAATGATCGCTTCGGGAGTGCAGGATGCGATGGTTTGCGGCGGTACGGAAGAGTTTCATCCGCTTTCGGCCGCAACTTTTGACTTGATGAATGCGGCCTCTTTTCATTATAATGATCGGCCTTTGCTGGCGTCGCGTCCGTTTGACCGGCAGCGGGACGGGGTTGTCTGCGGCGAAGGAGCCGGAGTTCTGGTTCTGGAAGATTGGCAGTCGGCCAAAGAGCGGGGAGCGGAGATTTTGGCCGAAATCATCGGTTTTGCCACATTGACCGAAACCGGCAGTATTGCCGAACCCAGCAGCGCCGCCATGCAGCGCTGTATGGCCCTGGCCCTGGCGGATGCCGGGGTTGAAGCGGACGCGATTGATTATATCAATGCTCATGCGACCGCCACCGAAAAAGGTGATATTGCCGAAGCTCAAGCTTTGCAGGGTCTTTTTGGTGATCAGATTCCGGTCAGCAGCTTAAAAGGCCATCTCGGTCATACTTTAGCCGCCAGCGGCGGTCTGGAGACCATCTCCACGATTGAGATGATGCGTCGCGGTGAACTTATCCCGACTCGTAACCTTAACGAGATCGACCCCCGTTGCCAAGGGCCGCGAATTTTTACCGCTATCGAAAAACAGACAACCAGCCTGGCTTTAAAAAATAATTTTGCTCTGGGAGGAGTTAATTGCTCTCTGGTAATCAGAGCAGGGCAATGATAACTTGAGGATAATATGACGGATGCGGAAATAATCTCTTTGATCAATGATTCATTGGTCGAAGAGTTTGAACTTGAGATTACGACGATGGTGTCGGAGGCTGAGATTTTTGATGATTTGGGGCTTGATAGTCTCGATATAGTTGATATGGTAGTTGTTTTGGAGGGAGCCCTGGGTATCAAAATTCGCGACGATGAGGGCTTGCGCGAGATTCGCACGCTGGGCGATATACATCAGTTTGTTTTACAGAAAAAGCGGGAAACCGAGGCGGCCTCTTAGGATGGCGTTGTAAGTTTGTGAAAAAATCCGACGCTTT
>JAUVDU010000040.1 GCA_030595135.1 Deltaproteobacteria bacterium
ACTTGTAAGGTGTTGATATTATTGAATATCAACTATCACAGAAAGTTCGGAAAGTCAACTGTAAAATAGAGTTTTTGACAATAAATTCAATACGTTAAGCTCGACAGGAGGCCTTTGCGCCTATTTTTTACGAGGGCATCAATCTTAAAGCAAGTGCATTTACAAACAGCATTTTTGCCCAGTTTGCGCCTGAAGAGTTTTCCATTGACTTTATCAATATGGGGGCTGCACACAATTCTTTTGTAGCTCGCGTAGCGATTACGCCATCGCATATGAAACGCTTTGCAAAACTATTGACAGAAAAAGTTTCTGAATATGAAGAAATGTTTGGTGAAATACCTGAAACAATAGAAACAAAAAAGAAATAATGGGGGTTTGCTATGGCCAACCAGCCAGACAACAACGCTCCCATTGATTGGCTTTTTTTGCTGTTTAATACGGCTGGATTTGTTTGGGGTTTTTTACTTGGTGGCGCAACCGGGTATTTTGGTAATTGGTTGTGGGATAAATTTAAGCCAAAAAATAGTGCGGGGCATCTGAAAGTAGAAGCTGATAATAAGGGTGCATTCTTTACTGGTCGAATGACTCAGGAAAACAAGGAGCAGGTTTTAAAAACCCTGAGGGCTACAGTCACACCAACTGGATCCCCTGCCACATACGGTAGATCAGGTACCGGAATAGAAAAAACAACCAATAGAAGTGGATCAAAATAAAGAACCGGTAGAACCGAGAACCGGAGCCGAGAACCGGGGTAGGGCCACGTTAACCCACTGAAAACACATGAGTTATCATCTTATTACAGCCTATTCAATAACCTGTAATGGCTTTTTAGGGGGCAAAAACGTTATTATAGGGTTTTCAACGTCAATAAATTATGGCTAGAGCAAAGAGACATTATATTCCGGGGCAAATATGGCATATTACTCACCGATGCCACAAACGGGAATTTTTACTTAAACTGATTAAGGATAGACGAAGATGGCTCCAATGGCTTTTTGAGGCAAAAAAACGCTATGGATTAACCATTCTGAATTATACCGTAACTTCCAACCACGTCCATTTATTAGTTCTGGATGAAGGGGAAAGAGGCGTAATTCCAGAATCAATCAAATTGGTTTCTGGGCGTACTACTCAGGAATACAGCCAACTACTTAACGTGGTCAGGAACCGGGTACCGGAACCCGGAACGTCCTCCCATCCCCATAAGGATTTGACCTAGCCCTAAATTTGACGGCCGAACCAAGCAGTTCGCTTGACACCGAGAACATCTGCGGCGCTGACGCGACTGGTTAGCTTGGTCGTTAACCATTTATATAGTCTGTTCATATACGACTTGCAAAGACTGAAAAAAAGACCTATAATAGGTCTATATTTTAGACCTTAATATAAACAGGTGATATTATGGAATCAGTCTTAGCAAGTTGCTCAGCAAGCATATCAGAATTAAAGAAAAATCCTTCGGCCCTCATCGAGCAGTCTGGCGGTGAACCCATTGCCATCCTGAACCACAACAAACCAACCGCCTACCTAATCCCGGCCAGAACTTACGAAACGTTGCTTGAAAAGATTGAAGATTATCAATTGGGTGTAATCATCAAGGAACGTCAAAATGAAAAAAAGTCGGCAGTGGAAGTATCATTAGATGAGCTATAAATTAAAATTCCTACCGTCAGCACTCAAAGAATGGAAAAAGCTTGACAATACTATACAAACTCAATTCAAGAAAAAATTAAAAGAACGGCTTCAATCTCCTCACGTACCTAACAGCCAGCTTTCAAATTTTGAAAACCATTACAAAATCAAACTTAGAACCAGCGGATATCGCCTTGTCTATGAGGTGGTTGACAAAGAAATTTCCGTATTGGTGATTGCTATTGGGAAACGGGAAAAACATTCGGTCTATAAAAAGGCTAAAAAAAGAATTAATTGAATGGATTCATCTCTATGGATTGTAAAAATTCCCTTCACACCTTCGTGCACCGCACACTAATTTATCGTCTTATTGCCGTCGGGCTTTCTCTTTCGCTTCTGGTCGGCCTGACTGTCTTATTTATTGAGCGAGGCCGGGTGAGCCATGAGGCAATTGATTTTGCCGTTGGCAGGCTTTCAGTTTTTTCTAACCGATACGATCATCTTCTCGCTGACCCAAACAATCTGGAGCCGGAAAAAATTCAGCAGGCGGTCATGGAGTTCAGATCTACCCGGAGTTATAACAAGCTCGGTTCTCTTGTTTTCGTCGGTGTCTATGATGCTCAGGGAAAAGTCATTACAGAGACTTTCGACCAGCAGCTAGAGAATCTTGGTCAATTAAAGAAGAAACAGCAGAAGATGAAAATCAAGGTACCGGGCGATGGTAATGAGCGGTACGAAATCATTCGAGTCGCAGGCCTTCCTTTCCTGAGAATTGCCCTGCCCCTTGTCAATGGCAGCCGGAAGAGGGTCGGAATTATAAACGGTTTTTTTGCCTTTTCGCCTGAAACAATAGACGCTTTTCGAATGCGTGGGCTCAGAGCTATGGTTAGCGCTATGCTTATTGTCCTGCTGACGACAGCAATGCTCTATCCGGTTATTTTAAGACTGACTCGCCGCATCACCCGCTTTTCCGTGCAACTTCTCGATGCAAATCTCGAAACCCTGGAAACTTTGGGAAATGCTATCGCCAAGCGCGACAGTGACACGAATGCCCATAATTATCGGGTCTGCATTTATGCAGTTCGTATTGGTGAAGAGTTGAGCTTATCCAACCAGACTATGCGTACCCTCATTAAGGGATCCTTTCTCCATGATGTTGGTAAAATAGGTATTCCGGATGAAATTCTCTTGAAACCGGGAAAACTTGATGAGCAAGAGTTTGCAATAATGAAAACCCACGTTGAGCAAGGACGTGAAATCATCCAACGCTCACAATGGCTGCACGATGCTTTGGAGGTTGTCACTTCTCACCACGAAAAGATGGCGGGAAAAGGCTATCCCAAGAGACTCTCCGGTGAGAGTATCCCGGTTACCGCACGAATATTTGCCATTGCCGATGTTTTTGACGCACTTACCTCGAAACGGCCTTATAAAGAGGCGTTCTCTTTTGAGGAGGCGATGAAAATAATGGAAGAGGAAAACGGATCACACTTTGACCCGCACCTGTTTGACATCTTCAGTCGTATAGCCAAACCTCTGTATGAAAGATTCGGGGGAAAAGAGGAGATTTTCCGGGAAGAACTTCATGAAATCATCACAAAATATTTTCATGAAGGAATGGATTGTTTGGAGTACTGAATTCCTTTAAGACTGGATAACTACTCATGCGAACATTTTAGAACTGAATAGAACAAAATCGAGAGGTAACATGGCAATCAGATTCTCCGTCAACATCTGGCCGGGCACGGATATGGCCGCAACTTTAGAGCGGGCAAAACAAGAAGCAAAATGGTCGTCACTTGATGTTGTTATTAACGGAAACACAGTCTCCGGTTATTTCAGAGGTGAAATTGAGGGTTCGTACTATGTGCGCGAAGGCGAGATTCACTTCACGATCAGCAAGAAGCCGGCGTTCGCAACCGAGGGTTCGCTCAAGGATGTTGTAACAAATTTCTTCTGATGGCGAGAAGATCGTAACCCAGCCTGAAAGCACTCTCAAGGTTTTTACATTATAAAACAACTCCAAGAGCGACGGCGAAAACCACCTCCCCCCTATCCCAGACCCTCAAAGAGTCTCTTCATGAACTGGATGAGATTAACCGAGTCTCCGTAGATACAGAATAATTTATACTAAAAGTAGTATTGACATTCCCATTTTGTCGATTATAATTAAAGTTAAAGAGATAAAGCCACACCTGTTGTGAGGCAGGGTCGGAAAACCACGTGTCTTGTTAAATTACTCTATTGCTAAGACAAGACGGTCGGGTTGCCTAAAAAAAGGTGCTCGGCCTTTTAACAGCTAGGGGTGATTCGATAAGATCAACGTTGGTTATCGAATCTTTTGATGGTTAACAAATATCACAGGGGCAGCCAGCAATGATTACTAAGCTGTTGGTTGAAATACAATCATCATTAGAAAAGGGGGTTTTGTTATGAGTTTATCAATCTGGGATCCATTTCGTGAGATGGAAGATTTGGCGGACAGGTACAATCGGTCGGCAAGAAAATCACTGGTAAAACATGATGACAGAACATTTGAGGTCGGAGACTGGATGCCGGTAGTCGATATCAGCGAAACCGAAGATGCTTTTCTCGTTAAAGCTGAACTGCCCGGCGTCGACAAAGATGATGTCAGCGTAAAAGTCGAAGATGGCGTTCTAACTCTCAAAGGAGAAAAGAAATCTGAAACCGAAGATAAAAAGAACCATCGAATTGAATGCTCGTATGGTTCTTTTGTGAGGAGCTTTACTCTACCTCAAACAACCAAATCCAGCAGTATTGAAGCCGAATACAAAAACGGCATTCTCACTCTGACTATTCCAAAATCAGAAGAGGTTAAACCCAAAGAGATAGAGGTAAAAATCAAATAAAATTAGCAACTGCTCAGCTAACCCGGATAATCTGGGTACACAATCCCGATTTCCTTCGGAGAATCGGGTTATGTCCCCAGATTATCCTAATATCCAACTCAACTGGCTGCGGTATTGTCTTTCAAGTATCCGTAGCCAGTTGTAATTATCGTTGAACATTCCCATAATACATGTATGTCCAACCCAATTCCATCTCACATTCCATTTTACATCATTTTACATTTCGAACTGCAACCTCCTGCCCCTGACCCAGGTATCGACTAACATGTCACTACCTACTTGACAAAAAATGTCGATAGTTCTACAGTAGAACTGCGAACTTAATTGTGGGAACAGTACAGATGAAAAGTATTCGTTTTAGAATTACACCGATTACTCTGCCGATTATTCTGTTTGGCGGGACAATTGGGGTTGGTACTATCCTGCTCTATAGCCAAAACGCCTTGGCAGTCTCTTCGATATCCTGGCTTGATGCTCTCTTTACCGCCACTTCAGCAACCTGTGTAACCGGTCTGGTAACGCTTGATACCGGCACCACCTTTTCTCTCTTTGGCCAAAGTGTTATTTTGTTACTGATCCAGCTTGGCGGCATCGGTATCATGACTTATGCCGCCTTGATCTACTACCTGATCAGACAACGGGTCGCCCTCAATGATCTTTTCGTGATCGGCCAAGGGTTGCAGCATGCCCGCACCCAGCCTTTCGGTAAGTTGTTGATAAAGATTGTACTCTGGACCGTGATTATTGAAATAATCGGCGCCTTTCTCCTCTATGCGGCCGCACCCCGGGATTTTACTTTTTTTGCGGCTCTTTTTCATTCAGTCTCAGCTTTTTGTAACGCCGGTTTCTCGCTTTATCAGGACAGTTTATCACATTGGCATGCCAACTGGGGGGTTAACCTGGTGATAATGTTATTAATTATTACCGGCGGTCTCGGGTTTTCAGTTGTGGTTGAGTTCGGCGGTTGTCTGACCGCACCTTTGAAACGGTCGCGGCCTAAGTTATTTAAAGGTTCTAAAACCCTTTATCAATCCCGGCGGCGCCTCAGCTGGTACAGCAAAATCATTCTCTCCACAACCTTGGTTCTGATTATAGCCGGCGGTGTGGGAATCTCTTTTTTTGAATATTGTGCAGCGACGCCGGATACCGATTGGGCGGTTACCCTGCTGACCGGTTTTTTCCAATCGGTAACTTGCCGCACCGCCGGTTTCAACACCATCAATCTGAATATGATGACAACTGTTTCGCTCTATCTAATGATTATTCTGATGTTTATCGGCGGGGGCTCAGGCTCTTGCGCCGGAGGTCTTAAAGTGGGAACCTTCAGAGTCTTGACCGCCTTTTTGATGGCCCAGATCAAAGGCCGTTCGCAGGCCGTAATCGGCCACTTCGCGGTTGAACGCAAGATCCTGCATGAAGCCCTGGTACTACTGTTTTTCTCAGTTGTTATCATACTTACAGCGGCTTTTTTGCTCAATCTCAGCGAAGGAGGTTTGGTGCCCCATACGCAAAGCCGTGACTTGGAACTAAAAATTCTTTTTGAGACGGTTTCCGCTTATGCAACTGTCGGTCTGAGTTTGGGGTTGACGGCAAAACTAACTGCGATCGGCAAAATTATTATAATATTATTGATGTTTACCGGAAGACTTGGCCCGATTATTCTTATTGCTGCCGTCCAGAGTTACCGAGAAAAAGAGCTTTTTCAGTGGCCGGAAGAGAGTTTATTGATCGGTTGATTGGTTTTTACGAGGGTATCAAACATGGGAAATGAGAAACTTCAGGTCGGGGTTATCGGACTAGGTAAATTTGGTCTGAGTTTTGCCACGCATCTGGTTGAACTCGGACACGATGTTCTTGGTCTCGACAATAATCCCGATCATATCAAGCAGGCCCAGACCCATCTGACCCAGGTTTTTCTGGCCGATGCCCAGGAAAAAGAGGTTCTGGAACAAACCGGGATAGCTGAGCTCGAATATGTCGTGGTCAGTGTTGGTGATTCGATCTCCGCCAGCGCTATGATTTCACTGTTTCTTAAAGAGCTCAAGGTTCCCAATGTCTGGGTCAAGGCCAGTAATCCCGACCACGGGAATTTGTTAAAAAAGATTGGGGTTGACCGAGTTGTGATCCCCGAGGATCTGGCCGCCAAGCAGTTAGCCGACCGTCTTTCTCACCCCGGCTTTATTGACTATCTGCCTTTCGACCAAGATCTGGTTATTCAAGAGCTGACGATTGATCTCAATGCCGGTAAAACATTGCGCCAACTTGATTTGACCAATCGCTATAAAATCCAGGTTATTGCCGTGCGCCCCGGAGCCGGCGGTAAGCCAAGTTTTATTCCGAGTCCTGATAAGGCTTTGTCCGCCGGTGATATTTTAGTAGTTATCGGCCATCGTGGACAACTTGAGAGTTTCAAATTATAATAGAGAAAGTGGTTGTTAGTTTTCTTCCAACAAAGTGTGGAAAAAGGTTATGAACCGAACCCAATCAGTTATTTGGATAGCTCTACTTCTGCTGTTGCCGGTCTCCATCTTTTGCTTACCGTCAATTAATGTTTCATCAGTTTATGCCGATGACAAACAAATCAAAATCGGCGTATTAGCCATACGCGGAGCTAAACAATGCCTGCAAAAATGGTCTCCTACGGCCGAATATCTCTCCCAAAATATCTCCGGCTACTCATTTTCGATTGTCCCTCTCCGTTTTGATCAATTGGTTCCGGTCACCGAAGAAGGTGAGATTGATTTTGTCCTGACCAATTCCAGCGACTATATCACTCTGGAGATCAATCAACGAGTAAATCGGCTTGTAACCCTGATAAACAGGGATGTTAACGGTAAGCCGATGACCACATTTGCCGGAGTGATCTTTACCCGGGCTCAGCGCCAAGACATTACTTGCATGAAAGACTTAGTCGGCAAAAGGTTTGTTGGTGTGGATTCGAGATCTTTGGGGGGCTGGCTGGCAGCCCTTCTAGAGTTGAAACAGACAGGCATCAACCCCCGGAAAGATTTCAGCACACTCACATTTGCCGGAACCCATGATGCAGCCGTTTATGCGGTACTAAATGATCAGGCCGACGTTGGCTGTGTCAGAACCAGTACACTTGAGCGTATGGCTGAAGAGGGTAAAATCAACCTGGCTGATTTCAAGGTCATTCAATTCCAACCGGCGGCAAATTATCTTTTGTCTACCCATCACCTGCCTCACTCAACCAGAGCCTATCCGGAATGGCCCCTGGCCAAACTCAATCATGTCGATGATAATTTGGCCCGGCAGGTTACCATGGTTTTAATCAAGATGCCTTCCAATAATTATGCCGCCCAGAGGTCGCATAGTTTCGGGTGGAGCGTTCCCTTAAATTATCAACCCGTACACGACTGTCTGCGAGAGCTTAAGATCGGATCCTATTGTGACTATGGAAAAGTTTCCATAGCTGACGTTTTCAAACAATACTGGGACTATATCTTGGCTGTAGCCGTTATTCTGTTGCTCTTTTTTGCCCTTTTCATCAGATTGAAAAACCTTAATATCAATCTTAAAAAAGCAGTTACAAAACAGAAGAAGGCTGAAATTGAGAGGAAACAGTTGATCTCTGAGTTGTATAAAAGCTCCGATAAAATTAAACTATTCGCCTATTCCGTGTCCCATGATTTAAAGAATCCGGCAATTGCCCTCCACGGCATCACAGAGTTATTCATCAAAAAATACCGTGATGCTCTTGATGAAAAAGGGATGCTTTACTGTGATCGGATCATAAAATTATCCGATCACATAATCACACTGGTGGAACAGATAAATCTTTACATGTCAACCAAGGAACAACCTATTGTTCTGGAGACAATTAACAGCAAAAAGATATTTCAAACCATCAGACAAGAGTATTCGAGTCAATTGAGCCAACGCAAAATAAAATGGCTCGAATCGGAACTTGATATAGAGATCCGGGCTGACCGATTGGCTCTGCTCAGAGTTTTTAGAAATTTTATCGATAACTCCCTGAAATATGGCGGGGATGATTTAAGCACAATTAAAATCAGTTATAAGGAATCGGATGAAGCTCATATTTTTTCCGTCAAGGATGATGGGATTGGTTTAAATCCGGAAGATTGTAAGATGATATTTGACCCGTTTAAAAGAAGTAAGACGGTTTCTGATGTTGAAGGAAGCGGGTTGGGGTTGGCTATTGTCAAAGAAATTGCCGAGCTCCATGATGGTAAAGTATGGGGAGAATCTGATGGGAAGAATGGGATAACTTTCTATTTTACAATCGCAAAAAATTTGTAGTACCGGTTACTTTCCGAGCAAACGTGCATCTGGAAAATGGGAGGAGAAGAACCTATGGAAGAGATGTTTAATTATGCCGATCAACTGGGACCGGAAAAAATTATTCATCTGTATCAGCCCGACCTTGATTTAAAAGCTGTGCTGGTGGTGGATAATACGGCAGCCGGCCCGGCTCTGGGCGGCATGCGAATGGCTCCTGATGTTACAACCAAGGAGTGTGTGCGTCTGGCGCGGGCCATGACCTTCAAAAATGCCGCCGCCGGTTTGGCGCATGGCGGCGGCAAACTGGTGGTTCTTGCAGACCCCAAAATGGCTAAACCCGCCAAAGAGAGACTGATCCGAGCCTTGGCAAAATCATTGGCCGAGGTCGAAGAGTATATTTTTGCACCGGATATGGGAACCGATGAACAATGCATGGCTTGGGTAAAAGATGAAATAGGTCGGGTGGTGGGCTTGCCTAAAGAGGTGGGCGGCATCCCTTTGGATGAAATCGGGGCCACAGGTTGGGGACTTTTCCGGGTAGCGGAGATTGCGGCTGAATTTTGTCATCTGCCATTGGCCGGGGCGCGCTTGGTGATTCAGGGTTTTGGCGCGGTTGGTAAACATACAGCCCGCTTTCTGGCGAATAAAGGAACTC
>JAUVDU010000241.1 GCA_030595135.1 Deltaproteobacteria bacterium
TTAAGGCCCAGGAAAAAATCATCGAGATGATTCCTGCCGGTCGACTGGGCACGGTCAACGACATCAGCAACACGGTTCTTTTTCTGCTCTCACCTCTGGCTGACTATATGACCGGCCAAGTACTACAGGTTGACGGCGGAATGTTAATAGCCTAAAAGATTCATTTTACGTAAAAATTAATTGACAAGATACTAATTAAAAGGAGAACACTACATGTCTATTGAAGAAAAAATCAAAGAAATTATTGCTGAAAAATTAGGTATTAAAGATGCCGGAGAGATCAACAACGACGCTTCATTCATTGATGATTTAGGGGCCGACTCTCTCGACACAGTTGAACTGGTCATGGCTTTTGAAGAAGAGTATGGCGTCGAGATTTCTGATGAAGAAGCAGAGAAAATCAGAACCGTTCAAAATGCTATCGACTACGTCACCCAGCATTCCGCGTAAAAACCAGCTCAATTTCACGATACCAGCAACAGAAGTTCCAAAAAACGCCTTTCCATGCCCGGAAAGGCGTTTTTTTCTTTACAATTATCTCCATTGTCGATAAAAAGTATCGCGATAAAATAGTTCACACCACGAAGAGACAAAGATCACGAAGTAAAAGAAATCTGATAACTATTCAGCTAAATTGGGATCGAGGTAATAGAGTGAAACGCAGAGTCGTCGTAACCGGAATTGGCATGGTGACCCCTCTGGGAACCGGATTAGAAAAAAATTGGCAGCGCCTGCTGGCGGGAGAATCCGGCATCAGCCCGATAACTTCTTTTGATACCGAAAAATTTGCGACTAAGATTGCCGGTCAAGTTACCGATTTCGAGGTCACCGATTTCATTGAGGCCAAGGAAACCAGGAAAATGGATAGATTCATCCATTTTGCTATGGCTGCGTCTGACATGGCCATGGATATGGCGAAACTTGACGTCACCCCGGGTTTGAGTCCACGACTAGGCGTTTCAGTCGGAGCCGGGCTTGGCGGTCTGCCTAGTCTTGAGCAATACCACAAGGTATTGCTGGAAAAGGGGCCGCGGCGGGTCTCTCCATTCTTTATTCCAATGATGATTGCCAACCTGGCTCCCGGCAATATTGCCATCCGCCACCAGGCCAAAGGACCCAATATCTCGGTGGTTACGGCTTGCGCCACCGGCACCCACTCAATCGGCGAGGGTATGAAAATCATCCAGCGTAACCAGAGTGACGTGATGATCTGCGGCGGTACCGAAGCGGCGATAACCCCATTATGTATAGCCGGTTTTAACGCTATGAAAGCCCTTTCAACCCGCAATGACGAACCGACTAAGGCAAGCCGACCATTTGACAAAGATCGAGACGGCTTTGTCCCTGCCGAAGGAGCCGGGATTTTGATTCTTGAAGAACTTGAATTTGCCTTAAAACGCGGCGCCCCGATTCTGGCGGAACTAACCGGCTACGGCAGTTCCTGTGACGCCTACCATATCGCCTCGCCGGCTCCCGGAGGAGTGGGGGCCGCAGCCTCCATGGAAGACACTTTACGTGACGCAGACCTGCAACCGGAAGAGGTTGACTATATCAATGCCCACGGTACCTCAACCTACTTCAACGATCTTTATGAAACCCAAGCCATCAAGAAAGTTTTCGGTGCTCAAGCAAACAAACTTCTGATAAGCTCAAGTAAGTCGATGACCGGTCACATGCTCGGCGGCACCGGCGCAGTTGAGGCGGCCTTTACAATTTTGACGATAATGAACGGCAAAGTTGCCCCAACTATCAATCTTGAGACTCCCGATCCTGAATGCGATCTCAACTATGTCCCCAACCAGGCGGTTGAAGCTAATATTAAAAATGCAATAACCAACTCGTTTGGTTTCGGTGGCACTAACGCGACCCTGGCCTTTTCAGCTTACTAAAAAATCAATCAAAAAGAGAAACATAATGCCGGAAAACACCCCAAAGACCCTGTTCATTGCCAGCGACCATGGCGGTTACGCACTCAAAGAGTTCATCAAAAGCAATTTGGCCAAACAATACAACCTCCAAGACTTAGGTACCGATTCAGAAGCGTCCGTTAACTACCCTGAATTTGCCCATGCCCTGGCCGACCAGGTTGCGGTCACGCCCAACGCTTTGGGAATCCTGATCTGCGGAACCGGAATCGGCATGTCGATCACTGCAAATCGCCATCAGAATATTCGCGCTGCTCTGGTTCACAATTCGTTTACGGCGCAGATGGCAAAAGAGCACAACAATGCCAACATAATTGTGCTCGGCGGCCGGGTTCTGGAGCCGACGTTGGCTTTGGAACTGGTTGAGCTGTGGCTTAAAACCGAATACAGCGGGGGCCGCCATCAGCAACGACTCGACCTAATCGAGAGACGCAACCTTAACTCAACCCGCAACATCGCCGCCCCGCTCAGCCAGGTCGATCCGGAGATCAATCAGCTGATCATTAATGAAACCGAACGTGAAGAGAGCAAGCTGATCATGATCGCCTCGGAGAACTGCGTCAGCCAAGCCGTCCTCGAAGCTCAAGGCAGCGTTCTGACCAACAAATATGCTGAAGGTTATCCGGGAAAACGTTATTACGGTGGCTGTCAATTTGTTGATCAAGCCGAACAGCTGGCGATCGACCGGGCGCTCACGCTCTTTGGTGCCGACCATGCCAATGTCCAGCCGCTCTCCGGCTCCGGGGCCAACATGGCGGTCTATTTAAGTGCCTTACAACCAGGCGACACTATTTTAGGCATGAATCTGGCTCATGGCGGTCACCTTACGCATGGAGCCTCAGTCAGCTTTTCGGGCCAGCTCTACCGTTCGGTCTTCTATGGAGTAGATCAAAAAACGGAAGTACTCGACTATGATACTATCGAAGAGATCGCCCTGCGCGAAAAACCGAACATGATTGTTGCCGGTGCAAGTTCCTACTCCCGAACCCTCGATTTCCCCCGCTTTCGGGCGATCGCCGACAAAGTTGGGGCTCTGCTGATGGTTGATATCGCCCACATTGCCGGACTGGTTGTCGCCGGAGCCCACCCGTCACCGGTTCCCTATGCCGATTTCGTCACAACCACAACCCACAAAACCCTGCGCGGCCCGCGCGGCGGCATGATCCTCTGCCGCCGGGAATATGCGGCCAAAATTGATAAAACGATCTTCCCCGGTTTCCAGGGCGGCCCTTTGATGCACACCATTGCGGGCAAAGCGGTCGCTTTCAAAGAAGCCATGAGCCAAGAGTTTAAAGATGTTCAAAAACAGACCGTAATCAATGCCGCCTTTCTTGCCGACCGACTTCAGGAAAAGGGTTTACGCATCGTCTCCGGCGGCACCGACAACCATCTTTTCCTGATCGATCTGACCAATCTCCCGGTCAACGGTAAAGAGGCTGAAACAGCCCTTGATAATGCCGGGATTACGGCCAACAAAAACGGTATCCCTTTCGACCCGCGCAAACCGACTAACCCGAGCGGCATCCGCATCGGCACCCCGATCGCCTCAACCAGAGGCATGCGCGAAGCTGAAATGGAGATCGTCGCAGACTGTTTGGAAGAGGTTCTCAATAACCCTGAAGATAGCGCCGTCACCGAACGGGTCAGATTGACAATCCGGAAACTCTGTGCCAGGTTCCCGGTCTATAGCCATTTGCTTTAAGGCTAACAGGAGGAATCTCAATGCAATCTCCAACCGCGCAACGACCTGACTGGCAAACCTATTTTATGGATCTTGCCCAACTGGTTTCCAGTCGTTCGACCTGTCTTAGACGCCAGGTCGGGGCCATTATTGTCAAAGAAAATCGCATCCTCTCAACCGGCTACAACGGTACCCCGACAGGTATTCGCCACTGCCTCGAACGAGGTTGCCTGCGCGATGAGCTCAAAATTCCTTCGGGCCAGCGCCATGAACTTTGCCGCGGCCTACACGCCGAGCAA
>JAUVDU010000272.1 GCA_030595135.1 Deltaproteobacteria bacterium
AGAGAACTAAAACGGTTGAGCTTGATCAGACCAGTGTCGGGCGCCTCTCCCGGATGGAGGCGATCCAGGCCCAAGCTGTAGCCCTTGAAAGCCGAAGACGCCAACAACTTAAGTTACAACAGATAAAAGCCGCCCTGCAAAGAATCGAGACCGGTGATTTTGGCATCTGTCCACGCTGCCAAGAAGAGATCGACAGCCGACGTCTTGATTTTGACCCGACCGCACCATTATGTATTGCTTGCGCTCAAGCGCTGGAAAAATAAGCGACCAGGAGACTGTAAGGAAATCGATGAAAAGCAAACCCGGCCTAATAACCTCCTATCTCTACAGTATGAGTCTTACAATCATACTCTTTTTTCTGCTGGTTGGCTATCTGCTGATCAACGATGAATTCAGTAAATTTCATAAAGAGAGCGCCGAGACCCGAATCCACGCCATAGAATCTCAGAAAATTCTGATAAAAAATGAAGTTGATAAGCTGGTTGACTATATTCACTATAAAAAATCACTGGCTGAAGAGAGACTACGTAAAGAGGTCAAAAACCGAACCTATGAAGCCCTCCAGATGGCGACCTACATCTACAAACAAAATAGTGAAAAACCCATTAATGTAATTGAAACCATGATCCATGACGCCCTCTATGCTATCTCCTGGGATCAAGACAGAGGCTACTATTTCGCCGAAGATATGGACGGCACGGAGCTCGTCAACCGCAACAATCCCGACCTCGAAGGGATCAACATACTTGACATACAAGACAGTAACGGCACCTATCTGGTGCGCGAGATCATTGCCGTTGCCCGCTCGAAAAAGGGGGAAGGTTTCTGCTCGTACTACTGGAACAAACCGGGTCATCCGGGAGTTTTGGTGCCCAAAATCTCCTATGTCAAATACTTCCAACCTCTGGACTGGGTCATCGGCACCGGAAAATATCTCCAAGATGAGGAAGATGTAGTAAAAAAAGAGATCATGGCCCGAATCAGAGAGATCAGCAAAACAACCTCCGGTTTTTCACTCCGTTATGGTACTTGGCAGGGCCGCAACCTGCTGGATTCGACGAATGAGAGTTCTGTTTTACACTCTTTAGACCAAGCGAACATCAATACCGTTGAAAAACTTATCGCAAACGCCCGCTCCGGTGGTGGTTTTATCAGTGATAACCGGCCTGCACCTGAAAACCAACCGGCTGCAACCAAAATCAGCTACAGTCAGGCTATTTCCGACTGGCAGTGGTATATCGGAGCTGAAATCAACCTACAAAAGATTGAAAGAACGATCAAACTCAGCCAAATGAGATTAAAAAAAGAAACAAAAAAAGAAATTATTCAGATCTCTCTGGCCCTCCTCTTCCTTTTGATATGCGCCTATATTATCGCCCGTGTGCTAACCGGCAAGATCAAAAAGAACATTGCTATCTTCAATAACTTTTTTACAACCGCCGCCACCCAAGCGACCAAACTCAACCAAGAAGATATCTCTTTCATTGAATTTAACAAACTGGCAACCTCCGCCAATACCATGATCGAGAAACGCCTTAAGGCTGAACAAGCCCTCAAAGAGAGTGAGAGTCGGTTTTTCCGGGTCATTGAAAACGCCCATATCCCCATGGTCATCACCTGTGATAACGAACAAATTGAATTTTTAAACCGTAAATTCATCAAGACCTTCGGCTACACTTTAGACGACATTCCAACCTTGGACAAATGGTGGGTAAATGCCTATCCAGACATAAACTACAGAAAAAAGGCACAAAAGACCTGGTTTACAGAACTTGAGAAAATGGCTACCGGCAAACAACTCATCAGGAATCAAACCTGGGATGTCACCTGCAAAGATGGTTCGGTTCGAGAGATCGAATTCATTTTCACTCCCGTCGGCCTACATGGTCTCATCACATTCCACGATTACACCGATGAAAATCAGGCGGCCCGAGAAAAAAAACGTCTCGAAAAAGAGCTCCATCAAGCCCAAAAGATGGAAGCCATCGGGCTACTCGCCGGAGGCGTCGCTCATGATCTAAACAACATCCTCTCCGGCGTCACCTCCTACCCCGAGTTGTTACTTATGCGCCTGCCGGAAGACAGCAACCTGCGTCGACCACTGGAAACCATCCTGAAATCCGGCCAAAGGGCTGCGGAGGTTGTCAGTGACCTGCTGACAATTGCCCGTGGAGCAGCCAACAAGAAGGAGAGCACCGATCTACACCAGATCATCAACGAGTATCTGAATTCTCCTGAACATGAAAAGACTTTGCGGGAAAATCCTGAACTTACCCTGACCACCGAATTCGCTAAAGATCTACCGAACATCTTCGGTTCTCCAATACATGTAAAAAAATGTCTTATGAACCTCATCATCAACAGCGCTGAAGCAATCGTTAATGAAGGTAAAATAGAAATTTCGACCCACACTCTAAAACCCGATGATCCTCTCATCAACAAGCTCTCCCTGACACCCGGTAAATACACTATTTTAAGGGTCAGAGACAACGGCCACGGAATCTCGAAAAACGATATTGAACATATTTTTGAACCATTCTACAGCAAAAAGATCATGGGTAAAAGCGGTAGCGGCCTAGGATTAGCCGTGGTCTGGAACACCATGCTGGAGCATGGCGGCCGAGTCACGGTTCAAAGTGATCGCCAAGGCAGCACGTTCGACCTCTACTTTCCGGCAACCAGTGAAAAAGCAGACCCTCGACCAATGGAAACCCCTTTACCTGAAATTAAAGGTAAGCAGGAAAAAATTCTAGTCGTCGATGATGAGCCCCTGCAACTAGAAGTTGCTCGACAGATCCTGGAAGAACTCAACTATCAGGTTGAAACCGTTTCATCTGGAGAGGAGGCCATCGAGTGGCTGCAAACGCAGGCCGCCGACCTGATAATCCTTGACATGATAATGGATCCCGGCATCAACGGCCGTGAAACCTTTGCCCAAATCAAAAATCTCCGACCCCGACAAAAAGCAATTATCGCCAGCGGCTTTTCTGAAAATGAAGAGATCAAAGAGGCGCAAAAAATCGGAGCCGGAACTTTTATCAAAAAACCCTACTCCATCGAAGAGCTGGGCTTAGCTGTCAAACAGAAATTAGCTGAAAAAAAGGAGAATTTGCGTCATGAAAGAGTTATTGATTCGAGCTGAACGCTGTCTCGGCTGTCGCAGCTGTGAACTGGCCTGCGCGGTTGAACACTCAGCCGCCAAAAGCCTGCTCTCAAGCATCAATGAGGAACCCCGGCCTCAATACCGGGTTCATGTTACCAGTGACGGCAAAAGTTCTCTGCCACTCCAGTGCCGCAACTGTGAGGATGCACCGTGTCTGACCGCTTGTTTGACCGGAGCCCTGCACAAAGATACCAGAGGGGTTGTTTTATGCAACAGCGATCTCTGCATCGGTTGTTGGATGTGTCTGATGGTCTGCCCTTTCGGCATTATCAGCCAAAACAATCATCAACGCCGCATCGTCAAATGCGACCGCTGCCCGGAACGCGAAATTCCGGCCTGTGTCACGGCCTGCCCGACGGCCGCTCTGATCTATCGCGAAGTCGATTTGGAAAGTATGGAAAAGCGCCAAACAGTTTTGGGACAATTGCAACTATTCATAAATCCACCATAAAGTTAT
>JAUVDU010000394.1 GCA_030595135.1 Deltaproteobacteria bacterium
GGTCAAAGACTTTCTTATTAAAATTAATAACAGTGAAAAATTTATATTTCTTCAGGAGGTTGAAATTAAGACCATCAGCCGCCGGGAGAAACGTTTCTACTATTTAAATGCGGTTGTCAGCGCTCTCACGGTATAAAGGAAAAATGATGATTAAGTGGGCTCCATCCCGGGCCGGGCTCTCGCTTCTCTTTCTCTTTTTAGGGGTGATAGCGCTGTTTTTTGCTCGTCATACATACAAGCGTTATTCCGGGGTCGAGATCGCTTTTTCCAGCAAAGCCACGCCGGCTGTCGCCGGTACCGCCGTGCAGGCGACCATAAAAGAGTTGAGTGCGAAACTGGATAAGCCTAAGGTCAGCGTTGGGCGTTACGCCGTGACGACGGACAAGAATCTCTTTTCCGCAGATCGTAAAGCCTGGCAACCACCTGCTCCTCGGTTGCCTGCAAGTGAGAAGACAGATGAGGCCTCGACCCCGGCTGCGGCTGCAGCTCCAGTGCGCCGGGATGTAATTCTTTACGGAACCTATATCTCCGGTTCGGTCAAAAAAGCCTTGCTCCATTTCAAACGTTTTCGTAAAGGCCGGATGCTGGTGGCCGAAGGTGAAGAGGCCAAAGATGAGGAGATCGCTGATTCCGGTAAGCGCAAGAAACCGGTTTATACGGTTCTCAAGGTTGAAGCCAAAAAAGTTACATTAAAAGATGAGCGGGGCGGCGAGTTTGAAGTGTCACTTTATGACAACAAAAAGCGGCGCCCGGCCAAAACCAGCAATAAGACAAATATTCAGGTTAATACCTCGGATGCTCCGACAGCCAGGCAAACCCGGGCTCAGCCCGCGCGTTCTGGGCCGAATGTGACCGGCACAAAAACCACCTCTTCTAAAGCAACTCCTTCGTTGAGCGCCAAACAGATTCGTAAACTTTCAGTTGAAGAGAAAAATGCTCTGGTCGAGCGCGGAGAATTAAAGAAGCATAGTACCCCCTTCGGGCCGGTCTATAAACGGATACGCAAGAAATAGTGGGGAATTATTGGGATGGAGAGATAGATGGTGAGAGTGAATTATAAATTTTGGCTAAGATCAGGGCTCGTGCTCTTTTGCAGTTTGTTCTTGCTTTCTTGTACCATGTTACGCCCCTCGGTGCGCGAAGATGCCCTGCCGCCGGGAGGGATGTTACAGGGGCGGCCCTCACCGACCCAGGTGACCAAGGCTGCGGAAGAAGGTCCTGAGAATGAGGTGCCGCCTGCCGCTAAAGAGGGCGATGATCTGCTCCATAAATTGGCTCTGCAAGAGCAGGATTTCAACCAGCGTCTGAAGCCGTTTTCAACCGGTGCTGTGAGTTCTTCAACCGGCGCCAAGGCGAAGATCCAGGGTCAAATTGAAGGTCGTGAAATGGTCAGTCTCAACTTTGATGATGCTGATCTGATTGAAGTTTTGCGCCTCTTTATGGAGATTCTCGAAGAGAGCTACACGATCTACCAGGGGGTTGGCGGCAAGGTTACGCTGGAGGTTAATGCCGAACTCAATCACGACGAGATTTTTGAGCTCTTGCGCGGAGTCCTGCGTATGAACGGTGCGGTCATGGTCGAGCGCGGCCCTTTATGGGAGATCATGCCCCAAGCGGCCCTGCCGTCGGCGGCCGAAGCCGGAGAGTTGCTGCTGCCCGGCGATCCTGAACATGCTCGCGGCAAAGTGATTCGGGCTTTTCGTCTACGCTATTTGGCCGGGGCTCAATTTGTCAACATTATCAAACCTTATCTAAGTAAAGGGGCGCAGGTCTATGTCCATGAGCAGAGCGGCGTTCTTTTAATTAGTGATTACCATCATGTGCTGGCCAAGGTCGCCCGCCTTATGTTGCTCTTTGATGTCAGTGTGTTGGCCGGGCTTGAGCAAAAAGTCTATCTGCTGCGCTACGTCAATGCCGAAGATATGGCCAAAGAGCTGGAAAAATTGGTTGGAGCCTACGGTCTGGCTCCGGGTAAAGGTGTCAGTTTTAACGCCTCCCTAAGTTTTATCGCTCTGCCTCGGGTTAATATGCTTTTGGTACTTTCTCGTGATGCTCAAGCTTTGGCTCTGGTTGACGAGTGGGTCGCGGAACTTGATCAGGAGGTTCCGGTTCTCGCTCAGGACTCGATGACAGAGGATATTTTTGTTCACTATATCCAGAACGGCGTCGCCAACGATATTGTGGCCGTACTCGAAGGGCTTTTCAGCGGCGCTGCGAAAAAAGATCCGGTTAAAGCTAAGGATGAGGTGCGGCCGCGGCCGCTGGGTAAGACGATTCTCGATAATCAGCGGCAGAATCAAGCTGCGGCGGACAAGCTTAAAGCGCGTCGGGGCGGGGCTGTCAGCGGCACCTTGGAGGGTGAAGTTACGTTTGTCGTCGATGCAACCACCAACTCTATTCTGGTGCGGGCGACCGGTAATGATTACCGCAAGATCAAGCCGGTTATTGAGAAGCTTGATATTTATCCAAAACAGGTTTTGATTGAGGTGACAATCGCCGAGGTCAAACTCGATGAGACCAATAAACTGGGCATCGAGTGGAGTTATCTGATGAAGGGGCTCGGCGGCAGTGCCGACGGTTTGTTGGGAATCGATTCCGGTCTTGGTTTGATCAGCGGCAGCGGCGACACCC
>JAUVDU010000321.1 GCA_030595135.1 Deltaproteobacteria bacterium
ATGGAGCCCGATCCTCAAGGGGTAACTCTTCATTCACGGAGCCATTCCGAGATTTAGCTTCGAGAATTCCCCGTTTGTAACCTTTACGCCCCAAGGTCAGGCGCAACGGCACCCCAATCAGGTCGGCATCCATAAATTTTACACCAGGTCGTTCATTGCGATCATCATAAACGACCGAAATTTCCCGCCCCTGCAACTCCTGGTAAAGACTTTCGCAATAGGCCGTAACCTCTTCCGACTTGAGATCAAGATTTAAGAGCGCAACCTTAAACGGAGCAATGGCATAGGGAAAACAGATCCCGTTATCATCATAATTTTGCTCAATGGCAGCGGCCACGGTACGGCCGACACCGATACCATAACAACCCATCACGAGATATTTTTCCTGGCCTTCCTGATCAAGAAATGTGGCTTGGAGTTTTTCACTGTATTTAGTTCCCAACTTAAAGATATGACCAACCTCAATACCCCGATCAATCTGTAACAAAGCGCCGCAGCGTGGACAAAGATCGCCGGCCCGAACCTGAACCAGATCAGCCGTCTGCCGGCTCTTGAAATCGCGTCCCCAACAAACCCCTTGCAGATGAAAACCAGCTCGATTGGCCCCACATATCATCTCGCTCATTTGTGCTACCTGACGATCAACCAGCAGAGGGATGTCGACATTGAGCGGCCCCAAATAACCAACCGGCAGACCAAGTTCATCCGCCACCCGAGCCGGAGGCGGAATCTCAAGCCACTCCGCCCCCAGGGCGGCCGAAACCTTTATCTCATTAACCTCGCGATCACCGGGCACGACCACCATGCAAAAACCGAGATCACTCTCAAAAATCATGCTCTTTATGGTCGCCTCAGGAGCGACTTCAAAAAAAGCGGCAACCTCGGCAATCGATGCACAATCCGGGGTCGCAATTTCAAGCGGTGCGGCCGCAGCCGGGTCAGGAGAAACTACCTCGGTATCAACAAACTGACTCTCAGCTTTTTCAACGTTAGCGGCATAGTCACAAGCTGTACAACTGGCAATCGCATCCTCACCCGAATCGGCAAGCACCACAAATTCATGCGAGAAACTGCCGCCAATCGCCCCGGAATCAGCCTCAACCGCGCGAAAATTAAGTCCGCAACGAGAAAAAATCCGGCTATATGCATCACGCATACCCTGATAACTTAAACCCGCAGCGGCGTCATCAACATCAAAACTGTAGGCATCCTTCATGATAAATTCACGGCCCCGCATGAGTCCGAAACGGGGTCTAATCTCATCCCTGAATTTAGTCTGAACTTGATAAAGATTGAGCGGCAGCTGACGATAGGAACGTACCTCATGACGAATGAGATCGGTAATCACCTCTTCATGGGTCGGACCAAAACAGAACTCACGTTGATGACGATCTTTGAACCTCAACAACTCCTTACCATAAAAGTCCCAGCGCCCGCTTTCTTGCCAGAGTTCGGCCGGTTGCACGGCCGGCAACAGAACTTCCTGGGCTCCGGCCCGGTTCATCTCCTGACGAATAATCTCTTCCACATTACGCAGGGCCAATAAACCCAATGGTAAATAAGAATAGATACCGGCAGCCAGCCGACGAATCATCCCGGCCCTGAGCATCAGTCGGTGACTGAGAACTTCGGCTTCCGCCGGCACCTCTTTCAGGGTCGGCAGGTGCATCCTGGAAAAACGCATAACATTCCTTTATCCTATTAAAAATTGATGACTATTCGGGGTGTCACATTAAATCACGGGATGGCTAAGTAAAAATTTCGATAGACAAGGAGTAGTTATTTTTCAGGCGCAAGACTATACGCATAGTATGTCGAGTGTCTGAAAAATAACTACGACGCAGGATATCGGAACTTTTTACGACGCCATCAGTCTTGTAGAAAGTCCACCTCAGATTGTCAAGCATAAAAAAAACCCCGGTTCATTAAGAACCGGGGTTTTTTTATCAATCTTCTCAATTATTCAGAGATCGACTTACAGGTCGCGACGATCAGCCATATCGAAAAGTTTACGCTCTTGCTTGATATTGATGCCCAAAGCTTCACGTTTTTTATCGATGTGAGCAATCATCTTGGCGGCATGCTCATAAGGATCAATTGCGAAATCCCACATTCCACCAACCTCTTCTTCGAGACCTTCAAAGAGATGCTTTTTGAATTTGGAGCCTTCGGTAGCCGGGAAGGCGGCACCAAAAACAGTGTAAACACCAGAGGAGACAAAATACTGACCGATGGAGATGGCTTTCTCACTCATCCATTCGGGAGCGGAACCGGCAGCCGGCAGATCGGAAAGTCTTTCACCCAAACCACCCTCTTCAAGAACGGCGGCCGCAGCAATCAAAATACGACTGTTATCAACACAAGAACCCAGGCTTAAGACCGGTGGGATACCAACTGTTTCACAAACCTCAGCGAGGCCGGGACCAGCAAATCTGGCTGCTTCAGGGGTCAGGAGATCAGCTTTACCAGCTGCGATTGTCGCACAACCGGTCATCAACACGATAACGTCATTTTTGATCAACTCTTTGACCACTTCGGTATGAACCCAGTCATGTTTGACGCGCGGGTTGGTACAACCAACAACCCCGGCGATCCCGCGAATACGACCACTGATAATAGCGTCGTTCAGAGGACGATAGGAGGCGCGGTAGGTACCGCCCAAGTTATATTTAACACTTTCATGGCCAAAACCGTGGATACCGATATGTCTGTTCTGCGGAATCTCAATCGGTTTAGTCCGGCCTTTAAAGCGTTTAATCGCCTCTTCAACAACTTCATCAACGCACTCACGCGGATTGCTCTCGTCAAGCTGAATGTGCCGAGCCCCTTCGATGTGAGCCCGGTAGTTGGTCGTAAACAGAGGCGTATCGTAACATGCGGAAACCGGGCCCAAGCCCTGTTTAATACACTGAACGTCAACTGCCATGGCATCAACCGCACCAGTTACAAGCACGGCTTCCGTCGACATGAAGTTACCGGCATGGGGAACCCCGTGACGCATCAGAACTTCAGCCCCGGAACAACACATTCCAACCAAATTCAGACCTTCAGCTCCAGCAGCTTTGGCTTTTTCAATCAATTTAGGATCATTGCAGGAATCGATCATGGCTTCAAACATAATCGGCTCATGACCATTGATGACGATATTAACCGATTTCTCTTCCAGACAACCCATATCAAC
>JAUVDU010000026.1 GCA_030595135.1 Deltaproteobacteria bacterium
AATGAACGGCAAAATCTCTACCTCTGGTGCCTTAATCAATATCGGGCCGGTATCCGTCAGGATATGCCCGATGCGGATGAGATCGAACGTTTGATCAGTAAGCGATGATTTAGTTGTCGGTCGCTAGGAGGCAGTAATTCCTGACCCACTACGTTGTACGGAAGCCCCTTGTTTTGTGAGGGGCTTTTTTATGTTTAGGGGATTAACTTTTTGTGTGATTCTATGGGACATTTAAATTAAGGGGTGGACTTTTCTTTTGTTGGAGATTATATTTGAGCAAAATGGTTCAATTTACGCATAAATCTTTTAAAGTAACTTTCAGCTAACCCGCAAATTCTGGGTACACAATCCCGATTTTCTTCGGAGAATCGGGTTATGTCCTCAGAATCTGCTGAAACCCATCAATATTCGATGCTTTTCTACTTACGCTGAATAGTTACCTTTTTAACAAAATTAAGGAGAGTTATAGATGAAACGTTTGGCAGCAGGTTTGCTCGTTATGGTTGTGATTGCGGTATCCGCCGTATTGCTGGTGATGCAGAGCCATAAAGTCGCCTATTCGGCTAAAATGGATAATCCGGCAGGAACCGTTGAAAAAGCTCGACCGGCGACCGGAAGCCTTAGTGGTAAAGTGTTGGAAACTATGGACAGTGGCGGCTACACTTATGTTTTATTGGCTACCGAAGATGGTGAAAAATGGGTGGCGGCGCCTAAAACTGTGGTTACCGTTGGCCAGTCGGCGGCTTTTGCCCCAGGCATGGTGATGCGTAATTTTAAGAGTGAAACTCTGGGCCGAACTTTTGATGAAGTGGTTTTTTCATCTGGGGCAGCTGGTGCCGGCGGCGGTAAATCGATGGCTGCGGCAGCCGGTACTTGTCCTAGTGGTAAGGGAACAAGTGCCGAGAGTGGCTCCGCTCCTCATATTGGTATGGGTGGTATGGGTGGCATGGGAGCTGCTACGGTTAGTGGTATGGGAGCTCTGAAATCCTCCGGCCGGGTAACTGTGCCTCCGGTTGATCTGAAGATTGAAAAGGCAGCCGGAGAAAATGCTTTCACGGTTAGCGAAATCTACCAACAAGGGGCTGATTTAAATCAGAAAAAAGTGGCTGTGCGGGGAAAGGTTGTTAAAGTTTCTGCGAATATCATGGGTAAAAACTGGATTCATCTCCAGGATGGCACCGGTAAACCGGAAACCGGCACCCATGATCTGGTATTCACTTCACAGCAAAAACCGACGGTTGGAGAAATTGTTGTGGCCGAAGGAATTTTGGCTGCAGATAAGGACTTTGGTGCCGGTTACCGGTATGAGGTAATCGTTGAGGAGAGTGAATTCAAGTAGTCTTAAAAGTTTTTAGACTAGATAAAAAAAGGGGCACGGGTTAATCCTGTGCCCCTTTTGTTGTTTTGTAACTACTCTTAAACTTCTCTAGTTGTTGAACATAATGGTTGATGTTGTCAACGTTGCCCCAATTTTTCAGAATCTCTTCTTCTATCGTGATGGCCATGCTCAAGTCGTTTTGGCGCCAATAGGCTTCGGCCAGCGTGTCGAGGACATGAGGGGCAGGTTTTAAATCTGTGGCTTCTTGGGCCAGTTCAAATCCCAGGTCGTAGTCGCGTAATGCCTTATCTTCTATCGTCAGGAGCAGCCAGGCTAAGTTGTTGAGAGTTTCCGGGTCATCCGGGCTGAGCTCGTGGGTTTGGTAGAGGGCCATCAGGGCCTTTTTTTCTTGGTCGATTTCGATGTAGAGAGAGCTTAAAGCAAACCAGAGTTCAGTTTCCCGTGGTTTTTCCTTGAGTAAATGTTCGAGACGTTGACTTAGGTAGTGGTAGTTGAGTTGTTGGGCTATTCCGGTTTGTTGCCAATAGATGCCGGGCAGCAGAATTAGAAGAAAAACTACCAGATAGATCAGCAGACTCTTTTTAAGGCGTTGATGGTGGTTCTTGGCAATTTGGGGGTCGGCCAGTGCGGCTTTGAGAAAGCCGATGCGTTGGGGGATATTGAAATGGTGCCAGTTGGGTTTTTTACCGGCTTGACCGAGGAGATAGCCCAACTTTTCAAAAGCTGAAACCAGAAAGGGGCCGAGGCCGGGCAGATCCAGAGTTGCAAGGTCGGCCTGGCGTTCAAAATTACGCAGGAAAAAGCCGAAGACATAACGAAAGAAAAGCAGGTAAAGAAGCAGTAGCGGGAGCATCTCCAAGAGCGAGAAAAAGATCTCCTGACCGCCAATCTCGCTGTTAATCAGGGCGCTAATTGGGGCCGTAGTCATGAGCCAGGCGATGCCTAAGTCGAAGTAGAGATAATTAAAAAAGAAGAAAGTCAGAAAGAAAATTAGGAAAAAGAGCAGGTGGCGATAGCGGACGTGGCCCAGCTCATGGCTCATTACGGCAATGATCTCTTCGCTGTTGAGCAGGCGTATCAGATCCGGGGTGATCAGAAGGTAGCGGCTGAAAGGGAAGGCTCCGACCACGGCTGCGGTGGCCATGCGGCCCTCAAATGGGGGCCAGAGCATAATCTCCCGGTAGCCGACTCGCTGTTGTCGGCAGAGTTCAACAATGGCATGGCGCAAAGGTGATTCCGGCAGCTTTTTACAGCGCCAGAGATGAACCAGCAGGGGTGGGGCGGCGGTTGTCAGGATTAGGAGAAAAAGGACAAAAAGAGCAATTTCGCCTAATGGATGCGAAAGTGCCTGCTGCATGGCTTGCGGCAGCCAGATGCTGAAAAGGTCGATGATGAAAAGAATCGTCAGCCAAGGTACTACTAGGCCTAAAGCAAAACGCAACCTTGCCTTGATGTAGGCCCGGCGCGGCCTGATTAAGAGAATGCGCTCAGCAAAATAGCGGTGACTCTCACTCCAGATGATAATCTGGAGAAGGAAAAAAACACCTAGGCCTAAAAGGTTGTTCAGTCCTTCACTTCTTTTGATCAGGGGTAGAAGCTCAATCAGGGCTCCCAGATCGGCTCCGTAAACCATTCCGGCGAAAACTATTATAGCTCCAATCTGGAGCTGCATTTGCAGGCGGTCATAGAGAGTTGGCAACTGATCGTTGCTTACGTACGGGGCCTTTTGGCTTAAACGTCGGCAGCGTTTGCGGACGAGCCAGAAGAAGAGCAAAAACAAGGCTGAAATCAAGGGCAGACAGTAGCTTTCCTGCAAGAGTTCCGGCGCTCGTCCAGGTCGGGCCGTATAGATAAGAATAACAATAATATAGAAAATAAATGTTTGGTACATAGATTTAACAGTTCAAAGTTTACAGTTCAGGGTTCAAAGTTTTGTTTGGCTCTGTATGCGTTGTTTCCGGGGTTAAAGAAAAATTTCTGGAACTACACTCCAAGCTGCTATTTTCCCCGGTTCCAGAGTTCCGTAATCAGTGTTAATGGCGAGCGCCTGGGCTGGGTTTATGGTCAGCATTTTAAGTCCGGTTGGGAAATCCATGGCCGATTTATCTTCAGTCAGGAGAAACTCAAGCTCATGCCAAAGGTTGAGGTCGTAGTTTGAAGTCAAGCTGTCGGTTCCCAGGCAGAGATTGACCCCGGCCTTATCTAATTTCTCCCACGGGGTGCGACCGACATTGATGAAAGAGTTACTGCGAGGGCAGAGGCAGACATTGACCCGGTGGCGGGCCAAGGTGTCGATATCACTTTGATCCAGCTTAACGCAATGAATCGCCAGGGTCATTTTATCGAGGAGGTGCAGTTTTTCAGCATAGGCTACCGGGGAACAACCCGGGGCTACGAAGTCGAGGGGCAGAATCCCGGCATCACGGAAAAAATCAGCCAGCTCGCCGCGGCCATTAAGCAATAGTTCGCTTTCGCCGCACGATTCAGCCATGTGCAGGGCAAAAGGGCGGAGTCTTTGTTGATCCCATTTTTTGGCCGCCTGCAGGGTGGCGGCGTCAGTTGAGTAGAAGGCGTGCCCGGCCCGGCAGAAATTATCATAATCGACGATCTCGGGGGCACTGATTTCGCCCGATGTTAAGGGCAGGGGAGTTTTGCTGTCCGGGGCGGCAAAGCCGAAATGCTGAGCCATAAGCCAGTGTGCAAAAGTCTGTTTTTGGAGGGAGTGAGCTAATTGTCCTGCGTGTCGGGCGGCCATGTCGGCCGCAAAAACAGTTCCGCTGGAACGCATCTCATTAACTGCATCAGCCAAAGCCTTATCATCGGGAGGCTCTTCGAGATGAGGGACCAGACTTTTAAGCCAAGTAACAAAGCCCCGGCCGCCGATGGTCTTACCTGCCAGGTGTGAGATTTCGAGATGGGTATGCGCGTTAATTAACCCTGGTGCAATAGTTACCGCGCCCAGATCAACAACTTTTTGGTAGCTCTCGTTTTGCAGTGAATGATAATTGCCGATCGCCTTGATCCGGTCGCCGTTAGCGGTCGTCTGAATCAGCAATGCCCCGTTATCGATAGCTTTTTGTCCTGGAACCATGGTCAAAATAGTAGCGGCTCGCAGCAAAAGATTGTTCGTTTTGTCGTCGCTAAATTCCATCTCTTCCTTTTTTTACGATGTTATCATGCGTATCTGCAAAAGTAAGTATCTTAAAGTATAATTCTTGTAAAGGAGAAAAAGCGGTGGGGGTAGATGGGCAAAAGGGGGACGATGGGGTCAAATAGGGTACGGGTTACCTTGGGCTCTGTGGTTATCTGAATAGTTACGATTGCTTTAGCTCTTTACCAATTGATCACGATAAATCCCCGGTGAAGATCCCTCTATTATAGTTGCTTTCGCAACTTTAGAGTAGAAATTAGTGGAACTGACTCTGCCGATGATGGCATAGGCATACCCGTTTGCTTTCATTGCGTAGAGGCAAGATAGCAGCAAGGCTTTACCGATTCCGAGTCTCCGTTTATCCTCAGCCACACCTGTGGGGCCAAAGAAATTCTTGCAGGTGCAGTCATAGCAGGCAAAGCCTATTATTTTTCCCCTCTCTGTAGCTATGAAGCAGGACACCGGCTGGAGGCTGAAAGCAACACTGCACTCACTCGCCCATTGTTTACCGAACGAGCTACTTACCCATTCGATAACCTCATATTTTTCGTAAGCTAAGGCAACTCGAATTAGGATTTCTTGAGCATTAAATTTTTTGTCAAGGGATCTCACTTCAGGAAGATCGTACAATTTAACCAACATATCAGACATGTTACTTGATTCTCCTGTTGACATTTAATAGTCAGTAATCTATTGCCAACGGCAACTCAAGCCTGTTGGTCAGGCTCTTTTATTAATTTGCACGAGCTTGAATTGGAGTTGTATTCTTGAAGGATTTTCTGTCGGCAATTTGTACGCCTCGAATGTTGGTCGCTTTACTCATGGGCTTTGCTTGTGGGGTGCCTCTGCTTCTGACCATCTCCGTTCTCCAGGCTTGGATGAAGGATGTTGGGGTAGATATCAAAGTTATCGGGCTTTTTTCGTTGGTTGGCCTGCCTTATACCCTGAAATTTCTCTGGGCTCCGATAATGGATCGCTTCACTTTGCCTTTTCTTGGTCGACGCCGGGGTTGGATTTTACTGTTTCAGCTTTTGTTGGTGTTGGCAATAGCATTACTAGGTTTTACCAACCCTTTAGCCAGTCCGATGCTGGTGGCCCTGGCCGCCTTTTTGGTGACTTTTTTCTCTGCCTCTCAGGATATTGTCGTCGATGCTTATCGTCGTGAAGATCTTTCTGATCTTGAGTTGGGCTTGGGTTCTTCACTCTATGTCAATGGTTACCGGGTTGGCATGCTGGTGGCCGGTAGTGGCGGTTTGATTATGGCCGACTACCTTACATTTCGCTCGGTCTATTTGCTGCTTGCGGCAACGATGCTGGTTGGCGTGGTGACTACTTACTTTTGTCGAGAACCGGAACATTCTCATGGTACGCCTTCGACTTTCAAGGATGCGGTCGTAGGCCCCTTTGTTGACTATTTCAGTCGCCCGGGAGCTTTGTTATTACTCGCTTTTGTTCTCTTTTACAAGATTGGAGACCAGATGGCTTCGGCGATGACGATGCCTTTCTACCTGGAGATCGGCTTCACAAAAACCGAGATTGGAACGGTTGTGAAACTGTTTGGTTTTTGGGCGACAATTGGTGGTGGTTTGTTGGGCGGCATTCTTATGTTGAGACTTGGTCTCTATCGTTCTCTCTGGGGTTTTGGTGTCCTGCAGGCAGTTTCAACGGCCGGTTTTGTCCTGCTTGCCCAGGTTGGTGCCAACCTCTCTCTGTTGGCGGCCGTAATTGCTTTTGAAAATTTAAGCGGTGGTATGGGGACGGCAGCCTATGTTGCCTATATGGCTAGTCTGACAAATAAAAAATTTACGGCTACTCAATATGCTTTACTCACAAGTTTGATGGGAATTCCTCGTGTTCTGGCTTCTGCTCCTACTGGATTTATCGTTGCGGCTTGGGGTTGGAGCTCATTTTTTATCTTTTGCACCCTGATCGCTCTGCCCGGACTCTTGTTGCTGAACTGGGTCAGAAACGACAGTTTGTAGTTCGGTCAAATAGGGATTCTTTTCCCTCTTTCTATTCCGGGGTCTATTCCGGGGACGGTCTATTCCGGGGACAGGTCTATTCCGGGGACGTCTATTCCGCTATTCCGGGGACACCTTACCTATCTTTAACTTTCGGGCCAGGTTTTTGGGGTCTTAGTTTGCGCTTTAAAAGAAGTTCTACTTTGTCAATAAACGAATTCTCTCCTAAAGGTCGTCCGGTTCGTTCATGCTTTCTTAATAGCTCGATGTCCGCTTCATGTACGTCCATAGATAAAAATTCTTTCCAGCTTATACCGATCATTTCAAGTAATGGCTTTATTTTGACAATATGATTATCTTCACCTCTCAGATGTGAACCCGCACTGCTCCAGAGCCACTCCTCAGGTTTTTTGACCAAGCCTGCCCGAACCGGATTCAACTCCACGTATCTCGTGCATGCCAAAAGATATTCCTCGCCCATGATAAATGATGAAAACCGGCCCTGCCATAAATGGCCTCGCCACTTTTCACGAAAATTGATTCGCCTGGTGTAGCGTCTGTGCGTTTCTCCAATCGCAAGATTTAAGCCATCTTTGGTTTTTGGTACAGCTATCAGGTGAACGTGGTTGGGCATAAGACAATACGCCCAAATATCAACATGATATTTTCCACACCATTCGGCCAGTAACTCCAAATAAGCATGGTAATCATCATCATTAAAAAATGTTTGTTGCCGCCGGTTTCCGCGCTGTGTAATATGATGCGGAATTCCAGGTGCTACTGCTCTCGCCATTCGTGCCATAGGGAAATAATAACCAATTTTTAGCTGTATGTCAATAATTAAATAAGGTGTCCCCGGAATTCCCCGCGGAATTCCCCGTCCCCGGAATTCCCCGGAATTCCCAGCTTGCTGGTACAAGGTGCGTCAGCACCCCAGCTTTGACCCCGTTCATGAGAGCGAAGCAAAGTTCGCCGTTAGATAATGTTATTTATGATGGATACCAGAATAGTTGCTTTTTGTTTGAATAAAATCTTGCATTCGATGTCGGATAATGAGATTGAAATGGGGGTGAACGAAGGAAACGTCGATTTTTGGAAACCTGTCCGAAAAAAGTCACAATTGGGATGAAAAGTTAATGGCCGGTTTTTTTATTCATACCAGTAACCATCTGGAAGAGTTGGCGCGGGTATTGGCGGCTTTTTTAGTTGAGAAAAAGTCGACCGGGGTTTTGGAGCCCGAGGTTGTGGTGGTTCCGAGTCGGGGGCTTGAGCGTTGGTTGAAACTCTATCTGGCACGAAGCAATGGAGTTTCGGCAAATCTTGAGTTTCCTTTTCCTCAGGCTTTTCTTAATCAAGCGGTTTTTGCTGATCTGCGGTGCCGGATTGATCCGACTATGACTGTCAATCCTTTTGCCCAGGAGGCCATGGCCTGGAAAATCTTCTTTGCCCTTGAACGGGGAGGGGGGCAAGGCCCAGGCTTGGTGCCGGAACTTGATACCTATCTGACCAAGACCGGGGATGAACTCTCCCGTTATCACCTGGCCCTGGCGTTGGCCGATCTTTTTGATCGTTACCTGCTCTCCCGGCCGGAACTGATTCGAGCCTGGGAGCGGGGAGCTAATCCGCTTAATCAATTTGCCGCATCGCGTTGGCAGAAAGAGCTTTGGCAAAGTTTAAGTCGGGGACAAGCCCAGGTTCATTTTGCAGCCCTGCATGAACTTGCCAATCAGATGATCTATCCCGAATTTTTTCCTGAGCCGGCCCCTTTTTCTCTCAAAGAGTTAAGCTCCGCTTTACCCTCCCGTCTTTTTCTTTTTGGTTTTGCCGCCCTGCCCTTTACCTATTTTGATCTTTTCAAAGGGCTTTCACGTTTGACCGAGGTTCATCTCTTTTATTGCAATCCTTGTGCTGAGTACTGGGGAGATCAATATCAGGCGGGCGGGGGGAAACGCCGCACCAAGGCGGTTTCGCCGGCTGTTGGAGAGTTGCCGGATTCGTCTGTCGGGCACTCTCTATTGGCTTCCTGGGGTCGTTTAGGCCGGGCCTTTTTTGATCTGGCCGCAACTTTAGAGGTCGATCAGTACAATGAACATTTTGTGACTCCTGATGAGAACTCCCTGCTTGCCCATCTGCAACGCCAAATTCTCTTTTTAGATCCTCCGGCGAGGCCGGTAAGGTTGAATGATGCTGATCACTCTTTGCAGCTTCACCGCTGTCATGGGCGTCGGCGTGAAGTCGAAATTCTTTATGATAATATTTTGGCTGCTCTTGACCGCGACCCGGAGCTGGAGCCTGATGATATCCTGGTCATGGCTCCGGATATTGCTCTTTATGAGCCCTATATCGAAGCTCTTTTTGCGCATCGGCGACCGTTGTCCGGGCGTCCCCGCTTGGCGGTTTCGCTGGTTAGCTCAAACTCAGCCCTTAAATTACCGGTGATCAGAGCTCTGTTTGATCTTTTGCGGCTGACCCGAAGTCGTTATCGTTTAAGTGAAGTTTTTGATCTCTTTAGTCAGGATGTGGTTTGCCGTCGTTTTTCGGTTAGCGAATCGGGTCTCGAAATGCTTGCGGATTGGTTGCAAAAAGCGGGAGTCAACTGGGGGCTTGACCGTGATTTTCGGCAAGAGACCGTTGGCGTCGGTTTTTCCGAACACTCTTTTGCCTGGGGACTGGATCGACTTTTGGCCGGTTATGGTCTTTCCGGCAACAGTCTTAGCGGCAGAGGTACGGACGGTTCAGGGGCGGCGGAAACGGAAATTTGGCCGCAGGGCGAAAACGGATTTATGCCGCTGCCCGGTATCGAAGGCTCGGAATCCCTGGTTTTGGGCTCTTTTTCTGCATTTATTGCGGCGTTGCATGCGGCCCGCCAGCGCTTGCGCCAAGCTTTGCCGGCAAGTCGGTGGCGGGTGGAACTAAATCGTTTGCTCGATGATTTTATTTTGCCGTCGGCCGCTGATGATGGTGGTTTGGCCCAATTGTGTCAGGCTTTTGCCATGCTTGATCAGCAACTGGAAAGCGGATCGGGAGGCGTTTTTTCTGAGCGTAAACCGGATGATAACAGACCGGCTGAGAATAAATCAAATGAGTCTGAAAACGGTTGTTTGAGTACGGAGACGGTTATTGCAGCCCTCGAAAAGGGTTTGGCCGAGACCGGTGGCGGAGCCGGTTTTTTTGCCGGCGGGATTACTTTTTCTTCAATTTTGCCGCTTAGGTCTCTGCCCGCTAAGATGATCTGTCTGCTTGGTCTTAATGATGGCGAATTCCCGCGCAGCCAGCGGCCGCCATCTTATGATCTTATTGCCGCCGTGCCTCGGGCCGGAGATCGAACGGCGCGGGATGAAGATTGTTACCTCTTTTTGGAAACCTTGTTGGCGGCTCGCAAAACCCTGGTTTTAAGTTATCTCGGGCGCGATCCCCAAGATAATCATCTGCGCCCGCCGTCAGTTGTGGTTAGTGAACTGCTCGACTATATTGAAGAGTGTTTTTCGCCTCCGGTCGAGGTCGGGAGCCTCTCTTTACGTGAATCTCTGCTCTATGACCATCCACCCCAGTCTTTTAGTTCGCATTATTTTTCATCCCCTGAAACTGCATCTTTTGAAGCTTTTGGGGCTGGGGCTAAGCGCCTTTTTTCCTACGATTGTGTAGAGGCCGGGATTGCCGCCGATCTGAACCGTCGGCAAAAGTCGGAGCCGAACTTCTGGAGTGCGCCATTGCCCCAGGTTTTGCCCGAGAGGGTAGAACTTTTCGAGCTGGTTCGCTTTTACGCTAATCCGGCCCGCTATTTTCTGCAAGAGCGTCTCAATATTATACCTGAGATCAGGGACATTGATTGTTTTGACGATAGTGAGCCTTTTGCTCTGGATGCCCTTGATTCTTATCAACTTTATGACGAGATGATTGCTTGGTTGATGGAGCGTTCAGAGGTTGAACGAAATGATCCCGCAACCGTTGTCAAATTGGAGGAGCGGCTGGCGGCTGCCGGGAAATTGCCGCCGATGCAGCCGGGAAGGGTAGTTTTTGCTGATAAAGTTAAAACTGCGCTCACGATGACGACCCTTTTGCAGCCTTTTTGTCAGCAGACTCTGCCCTCTTTACAAGAGTCGGTTAGCTTATCACTCGATGGTCACCCAATTGAGATCGGGATAAAAGTTGCCGGTCTCTATTGTGGAGAGGATGGGGTTATCCGGCAGATTCTCTATCGTCC
>JAUVDU010000264.1 GCA_030595135.1 Deltaproteobacteria bacterium
CCAGTATCGAATTCCTCATGGGAAAGAAAAAATCACTTGTCGAAATAAGTTGCCGGGCTGTAACCAAAGGTGCTGATTTTATCTCTTGATGACAACTGTTAAAAAGAAAATATAAGAAATTTTGGAGTTTTATATGTCTATTACGCAACTCTCGATTGCTATTGATAATACGCCGGGTCGACTAAATCAGATCTGTGAACTTTTAGAGAAAGAGCAGATTAATATTAAAGGTTTCATGGCTTGCTCAGAGCTTGATCCTGATCGTTTCAAAGTCATTGTTGATACCCCGGAACAGGCCTATAATGTGTTAATGGCCAATGGTTTTGCCGTGCACAGCAAAGAGGTGATTGCGGTCGGAACCCCTGATCATCCGGGCGGACTCAATGTAATTTTACGGGCCTTAAATGAGGCCCGGGTAAATGTTGAAACCCTTTACCCTTTTATTACATTGAAAGGTGATGATGCAATCTTGATCGTTGAAGTTGATGATATCCAGAAAGCTAAAGAGATTTTACGCAGCCAGTGGATTAAAACCTATGGTGAAGAGATCTACCAGTACTAATTTAAGTTTAAAAGCGAAGCTTCATAAATCCGGGGACACTGTTTAGGCGGTGTCCTTTTTTGTAGTGCTCTTTCAGGAGAAGAAAGTGGGCAAAAAACTCAATATTGAATATGCCGAGAGAATAAAGCAGTTACCACCCTATCTTTTTGCCGCCATTGATGCGAAAAAAGCTGAGGTTCAAGCGCAAGGGGTTGATGTCATTGATCTTGGCGTCGGTGATCCGGATATGCCGACTCCGGCTCATATTGTTCAATCCCTTAAGCTGGCGGCGGACAAGAGTGAAAACCATCAATACCCATCATATGTCGGCATGCTCTCTTATCGACAGGCCGCTGCGGACTGGTTTACCCGCCGTTTCGGGGTGACTTTTGATCCGGTTGCCGAGGTTGTCTCGCTGATTGGTTCAAAAGAGGGGATCGCCCATATGCCGCTGGCCTTTGTTGATCCCGGAGACTATGTTCTGGTTCCCGATCCCGGTTATCCGGTTTACGCAATTGCGACAAGTTTTGCCGGTGGGGTGCCGTACATGATGCCGCTTAAGGCGGAGAACGGTTTTTTGCCTGATCTTGACGCGATCCCGGAAGCGGTTGCGCAAAAATCTAAATTGATGTTTATCAATTATCCTAATAATCCTACCGGCGCTGTGGCTGACTACGATTTCTTTGTTAAGGTCGTTGAATTTGCGGCCCGTTATAATATTATTGTCTGTCACGATGCGGCCTATACGGAGATGGCTTATGACGAATATAAGCCTCTAAGTTTTCTCGAAGTTCCCGGAGCCCGAGAGGTCGGTGTCGAGTTTCATTCGCTCTCCAAGACCTATAACATGACCGGCTGGCGCATCGGTTTTGCGATTGGTAACCCGGAAATTGTTGCCGGACTCGGGAAGGTTAAGACTAATATCGATTCCGGAGCCTTTCAGGCGATTCAGGAAGCCGCAATCACGGCTTTGGCTGCCGACCAGCAATGTGTTAAGGAGATGTGTGAGATCTATCGCAAACGTCGTGATCTGATGGTCTCTTTTCTGACTCGGGCTGGCTTTACCTTGGCCTCTCCCAAGGCAACTTTCTATCTCTGGATCAATAATCCGGAAGGGATGACCTCGGCTGAGGTCTCGGCGATGTTTCTTGAAAAAGCCGGCGTTGTGGTGACTCCCGGGAATGGTTTCGGGGATGCTGGTGAAGGCTATTTTCGGATCTCTTTAACAGTTTCAGAAGAACGACTCAATGAGGCCGGCGAGCGGATTGTCAAGGTTTTAGGGGTTTAGTTTCAGGTGAGAATGACGATTATACGACCTCTAAGAGAATTTTCTGTCGGCTGTGGGGCTGTTTCACTCCTGATTATTGTTATATGTTTTTCGTTATTTAAAGTTCGCCTGGCTCAAGCTGCGACTTTAGATAATGCTTTTGCCGCCATTTTTGAAAAACTTAATGCTAATATCTCTGCTGTTGGTGAAGTGGTGGCCGTTCTGCCGGAAAAAAATGAGGTGATCATTGAGTTTTCCGGAGATCTGGTGCCCGCATATTCGTCTGAACTTCTGGTTTTCGGGAATTCAATCGAAGCTTTACCGGAAGAGGCTGCTAGTACAGGCGAAAACCGACCGGTTATGGTCTACCGTGGCTATGTAACCGTTAATGAATCGGCCGGACATCTTAATCGGGCTCTGGTGGCCGAAGGACGCGGTCAGTTGGTCGAAGGCGATCAGGTCTTTTTGCCGGCCCCGGTGGTTTTGTATGTCACGCCGGTTAAAAACTTGACCCCCTATCCCTATTTTACCAGTCAGGCAACCCTCTCTATCAGTCGTTTACTCGGCACTTTTCCAGGTTTGCAAGTTTTCAGTCTACCTGGGTCAAACCAGAAAACCGTCGGTTTTTTACAGCAGAAATGTCGTAATGAGGGGCGTTATGGATTGGTTTTACAACCTTTAGTGGTTATCCAGAATGGCCGCAGTAAAGCGCAACTCAGAATGACGTCACTTTTCAGTGGTCAATCTCTAGGGGTTCTGGCCGAAGAGTTCAGGCCTTTTGTCGCACCGCTACAAAACTTTCGTGGTTATCGATAAAATTTACCCCCGGTTCTCTCCCTTTCCTTTTAAAATTTCAGTAACTATTCAGCTAACCCGTAAATTCATCAAGATTAGGTACTTTTCTACTTACGCTGAATAGTTACAAATTTCATTTATCTTGTTTGATAAAAGCTCCAGGGTAAAGGGTTTTTGAATAAAACCGTTGCATCCCTGAGCCATGATTTTAGCGGATTGGCCTTCAACGCTGTAGCCGCTGGCGAGTAGGACTTTGACCTTCGGGTTAAGTTCTTTGAGCTTGGCAAAGACCTCGGCTCCACTCATCTCCGGCATGATCATGTCGAGGATGACGAGATCGATCTCATTTCCCTTCTCTTGGTATAATTCCAGGGCTTGGCGGCCGTTGCCGGCACTGAAAACCCGGTGTCCGAGTTCGCTGAGAATCTCCTGGTTTACTTCCCTGACAATCGCTTCATCATCAACCAGCAGGATGGTTTCATTGCCGCTTACTATTTTCCGGCTGTTTTTCTTTGTCTCTTTAACGGCTTTTGTAATTGCTGGCAGGAAGATATTAAAGGTTGTGCCCACTCCCTCTTCACTGTAGACTGTAATTGTGCCGCCGTGATTTTTGATGATGCCGTAGACTGACGAGAGGCCCAGGCCGGTACCCTGGCCTCGTTGTTTGGTCGAAAAGAAGGGTTCAAATATACGTTTCAGGGTCTCGCTGTTCATCCCGCAACCGTTGTCGGAAACAGACACTTTAACGTAATTTCCAGGTGTTAGTTCCAAATGGTGAAGGTTGTCAACTTCGAAGTTGCAGGTTTCGATGGCTAGTTTGATCCCTTTCTGATTGTTCTGCATGGCTTGCCAGGCGTTGACGTAGAGATTTAAGAGTACTTGGTCGATCTGTCCGTGATCGGCCTCAATGCGTTTAAGGTCATGGGCTAGAGAGAGGTATTGATCGTGAGTTCCTTATGGGTTCGGGCAAAGAGCTCAAGGCTGTCACTTATGACCTGGTTGAGGTCGAGGGCTTCGATCTGGTATTTGCCGCCCCGGGCAAAACCTAAGAGCTGTTTGGTCAGGTTGGCA
>JAUVDU010000056.1 GCA_030595135.1 Deltaproteobacteria bacterium
CGCCAAATATCGTAATCAACTCGGTATTTTAGCCTCCAGCCAGCGTAAAAAAATATTGTAATTATTTTAACCTTTAACTTGAGGAGGATACTATGCAGATAAACGTTGTCTTTCGTCACATGGATCAATCGGATGCGATTAAAGAGTATGCGCTGGAAAAGCTCTCCAAGATCAAGAAATATCTAGATGGTCCACTGGATGTCAACGTTGTCCTTTCCGTCGAAAAAATTCGTCAAATTGCCGAAGTGACGTTTAATATCAATGGCTTTATTGTCAAGGGTAAAGAGGAAGCCGGCGATATGTTTGCTGCTATCGACTTGGTCTCCAGCAAGATCAGCCGTCAGGTAAAACGCTACAAGAGTCGTCTGCGCCAGAGAAGGGGGGCGCCCGGGATTGATGAAAGTTTGCTGACCAACGTTGCGGTTGACATTTTAAGTGTTGATCACGACCAAGAGGATTCGACGCCAAAGCTGATTAAGAAAAGTAACTTTTCGGTTAAGCCGATGAGTCCCGATGAAGCAATTATGCAGCTTAACCTGATGGATAATAATTTCCATGTTTTCCGTGACGAATCAACTGATCGAATCAATGTTGTCTATCGTCGTGATGATGGTAATTATGGGTTGATTGAACCCCAATAGAGAACTATGAAAATTACTGACTATTTAACCTCTGAACTGGTTATCTTCGAGCTTGCGGAAACCGGCAAAGAAGAGGCCCTTGCGCGTCTGGCGGCCGGGGTGAGCGGAGTTTTTTCTGAGCTTTCAGAAGAGAAAATTCTTGCCGTTCTGCGTGACCGGGAAGCTTTGGGCAGTACCGGAATTGGGAGCGGGATTGCGATTCCGCACGGCAAGATGGCCGAACTTGAAAAGATCATTGTCCTTTTTGCTCGGAGCCGGAAAGGGGTTGAATTTGCTTCGGTTGACGGTCAACCGGTGCATCTTTTTTTCCTCCTTCTGGCTCCGGAGAACTCCGCCGGAATTCATTTGAAAATTTTGGCTCAGATCTCCCGCATGTTAAAAAAGCGTGAATTTTGTGAGAAGCTGCTTAACGCTTCTGATGCTCTGAGCCTCTTTACCATGATTAAGCAGGAAGATGAACGTTCCTGATAGCCTGAAGGTTACCGTCGCTGACTTGTTGGGGGATGAGGCGCGGGGGTTGCGCCTCATCCTGCTGACTCCGGAGGTTTCTCTCAGCCGCAAAATTATAAATTATCGGATTCAAAAGCATGGTTTGATTTTTGCCGGTTTCACTCAGTTCTTTGAGCCGGAGCGGATTCAGCTCATGGGTACGGCCGAGGTGGCCTATCTTGAGACTTTGAGTGTTCCGCGCCGACTTGAGGTGATTGAGCAGCTTTGTGCTTTACAACCCATCTGTTTGGTTGCGTCCCAGGCTTGCCCTCCGCCGGCGGAGCTCTTGCAAAAATGTCGGGAAAGCGGGATTCCGCTGCTTCAGAGTACCCTTTCCGTGGCGGCTTTTTTTGATGCAATCAACCGTTATTTTGAAAATTTTATTAATCCCGAAACCACCATTCACGGGGTTCTGCTCGATATTCATAGTACCGGGGTTTTGCTCGTGGGTAAGAGCGGTATCGGTAAAAGCGAAGTTGCGCTTGATCTTATTCAGCGTGGACACCGACTGATAGCCGATGATGTTGTGATTATGCGTTTTCGGCCGCCGGGGAGTGTTGTTGGCGAGGCCAATGCGATCTTGAAATTTCATATGGAGATTCGTGGCTTAGGTATTATTAATATTGAGGATATTTTCGGTATCACTGCAGTGCGTGAGAGTCAGCGGGTCGATCTTGTGATTGAACTGGTTGCCTGGAAAGAGTACGACGGTAGTAAACGTTTGAATTTAGATCAGGAAACCTTCCCGGTTCTCGGGGTCAATATCCCGAAAGCAACCATACCGGTCAGTCCCGGCCGTAATCTGGTTACGATTGTCGAGGTCGCGGCCCATACTTATCGCTTGCAGAAACAGGGTAAGCAGACCGGGATGGCCTTGCTCGATGATCTGAGCAATCGTCTAAGAGTTTAAATGGTGACGAAAGAGAATAAAGGCCGGACCTCGGTCGTGATTGTTACGGGTCTCTCTGGAGCCGGTAAAACCAGCGCTTTGAATGTGTTGGAAGATATCGGCTATTTTTGTATCGATAATCTTCCGGTTGCTTTTTTGCCGAAATTTCTCGAACTTTCCGGGAATTTTTCGCCGACGATCAAGGGCATCGCTCTGGTTATGGATCTTCGGGAGGAGCATTTCTTGAAGAGTTTTCCCGGTCTTTATCGCAAGATCAAAAAGGCAGCGATTGCCTTGGAACTTATTTTTCTCGAAGCTGATGATAAAAGTTTGATCAAGCGTTACAGTGAAACCCGGCGCAAGCATCCGGTTTCAGTTGAAGGTTCGGTCGTCCAGGCGGTGGCCCGGGAGCGGGAGCTTTTGCAGGAGATTCGTTCTCTGGCCAGCTACCGGGTTGATACGAGCAATTTTACGATTCATCAATTTAAGGAGTATATTCGTAAAATCGTCACCGCCGATGATCATGCAGCCAAGCTTAATATCTCACTGCTCTCTTTTGGTTTTCGTAACGGTCTGCCTCTGGAGGCTGATATTGTAATGGATGTGCGTTTTCTACCAAATCCCTATTTTATCGAGGCTCTGCGAGACCAAAGCGGGCTTGATCAAGGGGTCATGGAGTATGTTCTCGGTCATCCCGTCAGTCGCTCTTTTACTGAACGTTTTCTCGCCTTGTTGAAGATGTTGATTCCTGAATATTTAAAGGAGGGCAAGAGCTACTTGACCGTGGCCATCGGTTGTACCGGCGGCCGGCACCGGTCGGTCGCTATTGTAAGCGTTTTGGGCCAAGCCCTAAAGGAAGAGGGCTACGAACTAGCCCTCGTTCATCGTGATTTAAAAAAATAGAGTGATAAAATGATTGCTGCGATAGTAGTAACCCACCATACCTTGGCCGAGCATCTGATTGCGACGTCTGAATTCATTGTTGGAGTCAACGAAAACCTGGTTGGCGTCAGTATTTTACAAAATGATGATATTGAGGCAGTGCGCAAACGTCTGGTCGAGATGATAAAGAAGTTTCACAAAGAGGGGAAAAAAGTTATTATCCTGACTGATATGTTTGGTGGTACTCCCTCTAATATCAGCCTTGCTCTCTACGAACCCGGTCAGGTTGAAATTGTCTCCGGCGTTAATTTGCCGATCCTTTTGAAACTTGCCGGCGGCCTCAAAGATGAAGAGAAGGGGTTAAAGGAGATTGCTGCGGAAATTACGGAATATGGGCGTAAGAATATCTTTACTGCGGCCGAGTTTTTGGATCTATGACAACCGTACTTTATCGCGTTGATGACCGCTTGATTCATGGACAGATCGTGGCTGCCTGGGTTCCCTACACCCGGGCAACCCGTATTGTCGTGGCTGATAACCAGCTTCCCGGTGATCTCCTGAAATCTAAAATTTTGCGGATGGCGGTTCCCCCCAAGTTGCGGGTCGAAATTCTCTCTGTTCGTCAGGCTGTGACTTTTATGGGGCAGCAACGTTCCGGCCCCGGACTTTTAACAATCATGCTTTTTGCTGGTCTTGAGGCGGTAGTTCAGGCTCTTGATGAGGGGCTTTATTTGACTGAATTAAATCTCGGCAATATTCATAATGCCGTGGGTAAACTGCAGATTGCCGACTCGATCTCTCTTAGTCGAAGTGAAATAGCCTGTTTACGCACTTTGCAGAAACAGGATTTGAAGATTACGGTTCAGCCGGTGCCGACCGCTCCGGCACTCGATGTTTTTAGCCTTTTACAGCGTAAAGGTTGGTAAGATTGTGTGGCTTGATCTAATCCCATTTATCTGGCTGGCGGCCAAGATCTCAATCTTTGGAGCCGTTTTAGCGCTTGATCGAACCGCGATTTTTCAAGGGATGCTCTCCAGGCCGTTGATCGCCGCCACGTTTGCCGGAGCTTTGGCCGGCAATTGGGAGATTGGCCTGTTACTCGGAGCCTCTTTGGAGCTCTATTTTTTAGGCGAAATTCCGGTTGGCAGCAATATTCCGACTGATGATACTCTGCTTGCTCTGGTGGCCGGGGGTACGGCGGCGGCTTTAAGCGGGCTTCCGGCAAATGCGCTGGTGGATGATAAGAGCTTGGCTTTTATGGTTTTACTGACGATTCTTCCCTGGGCCGGATTTACCCGTAAGTTAGATAGTTGGGTAAGAGTCAGGAATGCTCGGCTTATTGATGATATGGAGACCCGTCTTCTGGCTGGAGAAAATGCTTCAGCCGTTAACTTTCATCTCTATGGAATGCTTAATTTTTATGGTGCCGCAGTTGGGGCTCTGGGTTTGATGGTGGTCAGCTCACTGTTGTTGGTGCCGTTGTTGCTGCTCCTGCTGCCGGCTTGGGCCTGGCCTTTGACTGACCGCTTGTTACTGGTTTTTCCGGCGGTCGGGATTGCCGGTCTGCTCTACAATATGAATCAAAAGCGTCAGTTAGCCGTATTTGCCGGAATTTCGCTGCTTTTGTTGGTTTATAGTTTATGAAATTACGACTTGAACAGCAAATTTTTCTGCGCAGTCTCTGTTGGCAGACTTCATGGAACTTTGCCCGCATGCAGTGTTTGGGGTTAGCCTACGCCATCTATCCGCTGCTCGAAAAGCTCTATGCTAAAAATCCTGAACATCTGGCTCGGCGTACCCGCCGTTACTTGGTCTGCTTTAATACCAATCCCTATTTAGCGGCAGCCATCTTGGGTTTTTTGGTGCATATGGAGAGCCAAGGCGAGGAGATGGGTGATCAGGGGCTGGCTTTGAGCGGCAGTTTGGCCGGGCTCTATGGGGCGGTAGGCGATGCCTTTTTCTGGAACGGGCTCAAGCCGATGGTCTCGGCTTTGGCGGTGATGATATTTTTTTTGAAGCCGAGTCTTTGGGCTCTGGTTTTTCTGTTTTCGGCCTATAATTTTATCCATCTCGGGATGCGCTATACGGTCTATTTGCACGGTTTGCATCGTGGTATCGGGGTGATCGAAACGATTAACAGTTGGCACCTGCCTTTGCTCAGGAATATTATGGAGTTTGTGACCACAGCTTCTCTGGCGGTTACAGCTTTCCTGCTGGTTGATTTTTTTGCCTTACGAGGGACGGCGGCTCGCACGATCCCCCTGTTTCTGCTTTTGGCTTTGATCGGTTGGTTCAGTTGGCAGCGTAAAAACCGGGGCGGAGGTCAGTTGCGATTTTTAGAAGTTATTCCGGCCGGAAGTTTGGTGGTGTTGCTTTGCTTGCTCTTTTTCTAAAAGGATAAAAATGCTGAAAAAAGAATTTACGATAGTCAATAAACTTGGCCTTCATGCCCGGGCGGCGGCGGTTTTAGTTCAGCTGGCGAGCACGTTTTCTGCGGAAATCACGATTACCAAAGAGAAACTTACGATTAACTGCAAAAGTATTATGGGGGTTTTGATGCTGGCCGCCGCTCAGAACAGCTCTATTATTGTTGAAATAGTCGGCGAAGATGAAAAAGAAGCTCTAGTGGCTTTGGGAATCTTGATTGAAGACGGTTTTGGTGAATTGGATGGTGGATGATTATGGTTGATAACAATACTACTACTACTACTACTAATAATAATAATAATAATAACACACAAGTGCTAAGCTGTGTCGTTAGTGGGGTCGGGGCCTCCCCGGGGATCGCGATTGGCCGCGCTTTTCTTCTCGATCGGGGAAAACTAAAGCCTCGGGGTGAGAAGATCTCTAGTGATCAGGTTGCCTCTGAAACTGAGCGCTTTCTTGAAGCGGTTGACGCCGCCCGGCAGGAGCTCGAAGAGATCAAAGATAAGACTTTGCGGGACGGAGGCAGTGAGGTCTCCGACCAGCATAACTACATTTTTGATGTTCATCTGCTGATGATGAAAGACAAAATGCTGGTTGATGATACGCTGACCCTGATTAAAGACAAGAAGATCAATGCGGAGTGGGCTTTAAGTCTGAACAGCGAGAAAATAATAAATTTTTTCAAACAGATGAAGGACGCCTATCTGCGTGAGAGGCAGAGGGATGTGGCACATGTCAGTGAGCGGATTTTACGCCATTTGACCAATAGCGATTATGACAGCATTGATAAAATCAGCCGCGGCGTTATAGTTGTCGCCCACGATCTTTCTCCGGCCGACACCTTGCAGCTCGATCCGCAAAAAGTCAGCGCCTTTGTCACTGATCTTGGGGGGCGGACTTCGCATACGGCGATTGTTGCCCGTTCTCTCGAGATCCCGGCGGTCGTCGGTACCGAATATGCGACGGAAAAGATTTATGGCGGCGACCGTCTGGTGGTTGACGGTATTGAAGGGAAAATTATTGTCAATCCCAGTCGCGAGCAATTAGCTGCTTACCAGGAGAAGAAGAAGCAGTATAACTCCTTTCAGGCCCACTTGATTTTAAATCGGGATCTGCCAGCGGAGACCACCGATGGTTTTCGCGTTGCTCTGGCCGGCAATATTGAAACCCCGGAAGAGACCGAGTCGATTATTTCGCACGGGGCCTCCAATATTGGTCTCTACCGAACCGAATTCCTCTATCTCAACCGCCAGACTTTGCCCAGCGAGGAGGAGCATTTTTTAACCTATAAAAAAGTTACTGAGTCACTGCCGCCCGGCAGCGCGACCACGATTAGAACCTTTGATCTCGGGGCTGACAAAATTGCCGAGTCGGAACGTTTTCACGAAGATAGTATTAACCCGGCTCTCGGGCTCAGAGGGGTTCGACTTTGCCTGAATCATCCAGAGATCTTTGTCACCCAGTTGCGGGGTATTCTTAAGGCCAGCCATTACGGTAAACTTAAAATTATGTTGCCCATGATCTCCGGTCTGCAAGAGTTACGTCAGGCCCGGAAAATTATTGAGGCGACCAAGCTGGAGCTCGAACGTGAAGGTACTCCTTTTGATTCGGAGATTCCGGTAGGCATCATGATTGAGGTGCCCTCGGCGGCGGTTATTTCCGATCAGCTGGCTCGGGAAGTTGATTTCTTTAGTATTGGAACCAATGATCTGATTCAATACACGCTGGCGATTGATCGGAGTAATGAACATGTCTCCTATCTCTATGAGCCGCTGCACCCGGCAATCTTGCGTCTTCTGAATCAGATTATCAGCAGTGCTCGTCAAGCCGAAATTACGGTTAGTATCTGTGGTGAAATGGCCGGTGAGCCGCTCTATACTCTGGTGCTGCTCGGTTTAGGCCTCGACAAACTCAGTATGAATGCCATCTCGATTCCTCATATCAAGCAGATCATTCGTCAGAGTACCTTTGTCGAAGCTCGGGAAATGCTGCAGGAGTCCCTGAAAATGGAGACCGCAGTCGAGGTTGAAGCCTATGTTGCTAAAGAGATGAACAAGCGTTTCCCCGAAACCTTTTTAATGAAAATTTAACCTACAAATGGAGTTGGTATGTCGACTAAAGATTATCTTTTTTCCTCTGAATCGGTAACCGAAGGGCATCCTGATAAAGTTGCCGATCAGATTTCGGATGCAATTTTAGACAGTATTATGAGCCAGGATCGTAAATGCCGGGTTGCTTGTGAAACCATGGTGACTACAGGTATGGCCGTGGTTGCCGGTGAGATTACGACCGACTGTTATGTTGATATCCCGGCGATTGTTCGGGAAACGATCAAAGAGATCGGCTACAACGATTCAGCCATGGGTTTCGACTGGGAGACCTGCGCCGTTTTGACCAGTATCGACAAACAGTCGCCCGATATCTCTCAGGGTGTCACTGCCGGCGAAGGGCTTTATAAAGAGCAAGGAGCCGGTGATCAGGGCTTGATGTTCGGTTATGCCAGCAATGATACCAAAGAGTTGATGCCGATGCCGATCACCTTTGCCCATTACCTGACGCGGCAGTTATCGCGGGTGCGCAAGAACAATACGCTTGACTTCCTGCGGCCGGATGGCAAGTCTCAAGTTACGATTCAGTATGAAAACTATCTGCCGAAACGGATT
>JAUVDU010000205.1 GCA_030595135.1 Deltaproteobacteria bacterium
GGCAGAGTAGTCCATTGGTGCTGGCTCTTGGCGAAACTGTAGGTGAGTATTTTGTCGCCTCTGATATCCCGGCTCTCCTGGCTTGGTCGCGGGATGTAATTTTTCTCGATGATGGCGAGCTCGCAATTTTTGCCAAACAGGGAATGAAAATTATTGGTCTAACAGATGGCGACCAACGGGAAAAAGCGGTTCGGCGGATTGCCTGGGATCCGATTATGGCTGAAAAAAGCGGCTATAAGCATTTCATGCTCAAAGAAATTTTTGAACAACCCGATGCCGTGAGTAATACCTTGCTGGGACGTTTGAATGAAGATCGCAGCGGGGTTGATCTGTCCGAGATCGGTTTCAGTGAAGAGCAGTGGCAAGGTTTTAAAGAGATCAAACTTGTCGCTTGTGGAACTTCGTGGCATGCCGGTCTGGTGGCCAAATATTGGTTCGAAAATCTGGCTCGGATTCCGGCCGAGGTCGATATCGCTTCAGAATTTCGCTATCGTGACCCCTTGGTCGGGCCCGAAACTCTGGTTATAGGTATCTCACAGTCCGGTGAGACGGCCGACACCCTGGCTGCCCTTCAGGAGGCCAAACGCCGTGGGGCTAAATTGTTGGCGGTTTGTAATGTGATGGAGAGTAGTATCGCGAGACTCTGTGACGGAGTTTTTTATACCCATGCCGGTCCTGAAATCGGGGTCGCCTCGACCAAAGCTTTTACAACTCAGTTGACGGCTCTTTTTCTTTTGGCCCTGGGCTCAGCGGCGCGACGTCAGAGTTTAACCCTTGATGATATCAGTCAGCAGGTTAAGGCTCTGTTACATCTGCCTGTGGCTCTGGAGAAGGTCTTGGCCCGGGCTCCGGAACTTGAGCGGATGGCTCGTAAATATCATCATGTTGATGACTATCTCTATCTCGCCAGAGGGCTTAATTTTCCGATTGCTCTGGAAGGGGCTCTGAAACTGAAAGAGATCTCATATATCCATGCCGAGGGCTATCCGGCCGGAGAGATGAAACATGGTCCGATCGCCCTGATTGATGAGAATATGCCGGTTGTTGTTCTGGCTCCGCCAGATCGTCATTTAGAGAAAATCACGAGTAATTTTCAGGAAGTTGCGGCCCGGGAAGGGCGCTTGCTCCTCTTTTGCGGCCCGGATTTGGTGCTGCCGGAAGAGGTTGAGGGGATTGATCGTTTTATCGTCGACGTTGTCGGCGAGGAGCTTAACCCTCTACTCTATGTGGTGCCTCTGCAGCTTTTGGCCTACTACACCGCCGTCTTGAAGGGAACCGATGTCGATCAGCCCCGTAACTTGGCCAAGAGTGTGACGGTAGAATAAAAATTTCATGATATCTCGCAAAAATCTTATAGATAAGATAGTTCATCTGAAAAAACGTTTTGGTGTTTCAGAGAACTATTTTCTCATCTTTCTCGCCGTTTTGATCGGGGCGTTGAGTGCTCTGGGTAACTGGGGTTTACGCTTTTCGATTGAATTTTTTCACGAGTATATCTTTGTTGCAGGCTCCGGTCTGCTTGGCATCGGTCAGGGGGGGTGGAAATTTTATTTGCTGCCTCTTTTACCGATGTTCGGCGGTCTTCTCCTGATTCCTTTGGAGATGGCTTTTCCGGGTTATATTTGTGGCTATGGCTTGCCTAATTTCCTGAAAACAGTCAATCTTGGGCACGGCCGTCTGGCCCGACGCAACATCTGGCTCAAGATTTTAGCTCCGGCAATTACTATCGGTAGTGGCGGCTCGGCCGGTCAGGAGGGGCCGATTGCAACGATCGGTGGTTCTATTGGCCAGATGGTCGCCGGTTTTTTTTCCTTTAATCAGGCTCGTATTCGTTTGCTCATCGCTTGCGGGGTTGCCGGCGGTATTGCCGCGACTTTCAATGCCCCGATTGCCGGAGTCTTTTTTGCTCTGGAAATAATTATGATGGGTGATATCGGTCTGGCAATCTTTACACCGGTGGTCATCTCGGCGGCAACTTCGGTGGTTGCTACCCGTTTGATTTTTAGTGAAGAGAGCCTTTTTGCGGCTCCGGCGTTTGCCCTGGGGAGTTTTTGGGAGCTTTTTGTTTATATGGCGATGGGGCTGGTGATTGGACTTCTGGCGGCCTTTTTCATCCGCTTTTTCTATCTTGTTCAGGACTTTTTTGCCAAACTGACTTTTCCTCGATATCTGAAACCGGCTCTCGGCGGCTTGCTGGTCGGGATAATCGGGCTCTTTTTCCCTCAGGTCATGGGCGATGTCTACGAGCATATGGGGCATGTTTTTTACCATTCCCCCGTCTGGTATATGGTTTTGGCACTGGTTTTTATGAAAATGCTGGCGACCTCAATCTGTCTTGGTTCCGGGGGAGCCGGCGGGCTCTTTGCGCCGATTATGTTTATGGGGGTGTTGATTGGTGAAAGCTGTGGTCAAGTTGCCAGTCAGTTGTTTCCGGAATTGGTGCTTTCGCCTGATGGTTATGCGGTGGTCGGCCTCGGAGCCTTCCTTTCGGCCGTAACTCATGCCCCTTTAACGGCCATCTTTCTCGCCTATGAGTTGACCGGCGATTCTCAAATTATCCTGCCGGCGATGTTTGCGACCGTAGTCGGCATTATGGTCGTCCGTAGCATAGAACGTGAAGGTATCGATACCTTCGGCTTGGCTCGTGAGGGGATTCATCTTGAAGATGGCCGGGAGGTTAACCTGCTGCGCTCAATCAAGGTTGGCGAAGTTATGTTTCGCGGCTCCCTGGAGACTATTTCAGAGACCATGAAACTCAGATCACTGCTTCAGTTTTTGCCGAGATCTCATAAAACCACCTTCCCGGTGGTTGATGCCGAGGGTTTGTTGAGTGGGATCTTAAGTATTCAAGACCTGCGTGAATTGATCTACGAGGAGGGGCTTGAAGATCTTATCGTCGCCAAGGAGTTGGCCCGCGATAAGGTCTTGACTGTGACCGCCAAAGAGAACCTGGATGATGCCATGCAGAAAATTGGTTCTAGAAATATCGACTATTTGCCGGTGGTTGCCGATGATAATCCCCGTCGCTTGGTCGGCATGGTTTCGCGTCAGGATATTATCGCGGCCTACAATCGTAGTATCCTGGAACGGGAACTGCCGGGGCATTAAGCTGCTATCCGACTTGAGAAAGGGTTGAAATGAAAAATCATGAATCTCTGTTGAATGAACTTGATGAGAAAGTCGCAAAATACCTTCTCATTTCCCGGAACTGTGCTCAAACGAGTTTCGTGGCTCTTCAAGAACAGTTCGAGCTCGAAGGTGGTGCAATTCTCAAGGCGCTCACACCCTTTCCCGGCATTGCTCTAAGAGGTGAAACCTGTGGGGCAGTTATTGGCAGTCTAATGGCTCTAGGCTTGGTATTCGGGCGAGAAAATTTGGATGATCAAGAAGGTTTTTCAGCTTCATTAATCCTAGCAAGGAAGTTCTGTCACAAATTTGAAAAAGAATTAGGCAGCACAATGTGCAGCGACATTCTTGAGTCGGAGTTTGGCAAAAGGTACGATCTAACAGACCCGGTACAGGTTGCGGAGTGGCAAGCCGCTGGTTCTCTTGAGAAGTGCACGGCAGTGGTGAAGAAAGCAACTCGAATTGCAGCGGAAATCATCATTTCTGGAAGCCTGGAACTTAGTCCGATTAAGGGCTTACTTACAAAACAATCTGAATAATTAATATGAATGCAGATAGTATTGTTGCCGGACTTAATCCGGTACAGCGCGAAGCGGTAGTTAATAGTCAGGGGCCGATGTTGATTCTGGCCGGAGCCGGTAGTGGTAAGACCCGGGTTATTGTCCATCGAATTGCCTACCTGATTGCGGTTGGGGGTGTCGCTCCCCAGGAGATCATGGCGGTTACCTTTACCAACAAGGCGGCTCAGGAGATGCGTGAGCGGGTGCGGGAGATGATCGGCCCGGTGGCGCAAAGTATGTGGATCTCGACGTTTCATTCGAGTTGTGCCCGGATTTTACGCAATCATGGTGATCTACTCGGGTTCTCAGCTAAATTTTCGATTTATGCTGATAAAGAACAGATTGCCCTGCTCAAAGAGGTTTCGCGTAAGCTCAATCTTTCGGCGACTATGTTTCCGGCTGAATATCTACGTTCGGCAATTGATGATGCTAAAAATCGCGGGGTTGATCCCGATGGGTACGCTTTAGAGGCGCGTCAAGCGCAAAATCCCAAGTCGCAGGCTGTGGCGAAAGCGTATAAGCTCTATCAGGAGGGGATGAAAGAGAACGACGCCCTCGATTTTGGTGACCTTCTCTTTTTGACCGTGGCTCTGTTTAACAAGCATCCTGAGTTGCTGGAGTCATACCGGGAGCGTTTTCATTATATCCTGGTTGATGAATATCAGGATACGAATGAGGTGCAGTATCGTCTCATCAATATGCTGGCCGAACCTCGGCGCAATCTTTGTGTGGTTGGTGATGATGATCAATCGATCTATAGCTGGCGTGGGGCTCAGATAAAAAATAT
>JAUVDU010000182.1 GCA_030595135.1 Deltaproteobacteria bacterium
GAAAATGAATATTGCCACAGACATATCCCCTGCGCTATCTTCTACTCCTGGAACCATGGGGTCTTTACTGAAGAGTTTCATAATCTGCCATCGGATGCGCCAATCCTCCTCGTTTGTCGCAGCGGCAACCGCAGCGGTAAAGCGGCGGCCATACTCGACCAAAACGGCTACAAAACCGTCTACAATCTTGAAGAAGGAATGCGGAGCTGGCCTGATCCTACAATTACTTGTGATGAAGTCGAAAAGTGCAAATAGGAGACCTATGATGATTGCAGAAATTCTGGCCACGGGCGATGAGATTCGCAGCGGCGCTCTGGTCGACAGCAATTCCGCCTACATTGCGGAAAAAATTGAAGAACTAGGCATTAAAATAACCCGGCACAACTGTGTCGGGGATGATGAAAATGAACTTACGACAATTTTGCTGGAGTTGGCTGAGCGGGCCGATATTATCGTCGTTACCGGAGGACTGGGCCCGACGCTTGATGATTTAGGCCGCGAAGCCGCCGCCCGGGCGGCGGGGGTCTCTCTCCAGCTCGACGCTAAAGTTCTTGAAAAAATTGAGTCTTTTTTCTTTTCCAGACAAAAAACCATGCCTGAAAATAATACCAAACAAGCTCTCTTTCCCCAAGGTGCGACAATCCTCGAAAACCCGATCGGCACCGCCCCGGGTTTTTCTGTAAAAATCGGACGAGGAACTTTCTTCTTTCTCCCCGGAGTACCGGCCGAGATGCGTAAAATGCTTAATCAACAGGTTATCCCACGCATCCGATTAAATCTCAAAGAGGTTTACTATTACAAAACCGCAACCATCTCCACGTTTGGCCTGGGAGAATCAGCCCTGGAAGATAAATTATGTGATTTCCCAAAACTCTTTCCCAGCATTAAGCTCGGTTTCCGCGCCAGTTTCCCGGAAGTCCAGATCAAACTCTACCAGAAAAACAGTGATGAAAAGGCGCTTATCAAAAAGCAGGAAGAGGCCTCTAGCTGGATCAAAGAAAAACTCGGCAATAAAATAGTTTCACTCACCGGCCAACCCATGGCGACCGTCGTTGGAGATCTCCTGATTGAGCAAAAAGCTACTTTGGCAGTCGCCGAAAGCTGTACCGGCGGCCTGATTGCCGACTGGTTGACCGATCGTCCGGGAAGTTCGGATTTTTTTCTTCTCAGCGCCGTCACCTATGCCAATGAGGCGAAAGAGAAAGTCCTGGGAGTTGAGCATACGACGCTTGAAAAATTTGGTGCAGTGCATGAGGAGACCGCCAAAGCCATGGCTGCCGGCGTTCAGAAACTCAACGGAGCCACTTATGCCATTGCCACAACCGGCATTGCCGGCCCCGCCGGAGGTTCCCCGGAAAAGCCGGTCGGCACCGTCTATCTCGGCCTGGCCGGGCCCTCAGGATGCAAAAGTCAGCACTTCTTTTCCGCTTTCGGAAAACGCCGACTCAACAAAAAGATTTTTGCCATTCAGGCTCTCAATCTCCTGCGCCTGGAACTTCTCTCAGAGAAAAATTGATAAATCGTGATAGATTGTTTGCAACCTAACGATTACCAACTATTTTACTTGACATAATTAATTCGCACTAATATAGTCTGGAATATATTTTTAAAGGTTGCAAACAGTTTCAACACTACTGGAGGGAGAACATTTCATGAAAAGATTTATCCTGACTTTCGTGGCACTTGTGATAATCGCGGGCCTCCTGCCCGGCCAAGGCTATGCCTATGAAATAATTCGAGCTTCTGATGCTTATGAGATGTTTTTGACTGACGAGAAACTGATCGTTGTCGATGTCCGGGAGGAAGCAATTGAATATTGCTATGGACACATTCCCTGCGCCCTCAATTACCCTTGGAGATCTGGAGTCTTTTCTGAAGAGTATCACAACCTGCCAACCGATGCCCCAATCCTTCTCGACTGCCACAGCGGCGGCCGCAGTGGCGATGCCGCCAAAGTTCTTGACCGTAACGGCTATGAAACCGTTTACAGTCTTTCCGGTGGAATGTCGAGCTGGCTTGGCCCGACGGTCACTTGTGATGATATCGAAGATTGCGACCCAACCTATCTGGTCTATTTCCCTCACATCGCCAGCGGCGACGGCTGGGAGAGCGAAATTTCGGTCATCAATACCAGCCCGGACACGCCTTTAAGCGGAACTTTCAAAGCCTATGATACCGATGGCGAGCTTATTGACGACACCCAAACCCTTGACCTGCCGGCCGCCGGCCGAGTTGAGTTGATTGTCGGAAAATCTTTCTCAAACCCGACCCGGATCAGGTATATAATTCTGGAAACAACCAGTCAGACAACCTACGGTTACACAAAATTTTACGACTATCCGGGACTAAAATATCGGGCTGCGATTCCGGCCACAACCAATATCAACCAAAAAGATATCAGCGTTTCTTATATCGCCCTGGAAAATGGTTGGTGGACCGGGCTGGCCCTGGTCAACACCACAGATGAAGAGCGTGAGCTAACCTTCACTTTTAACAATAGAGAAAGCCAAACTCTCTCTTTGCCGGCAAAAGCTCATAAGGCGATTAATCTTGCTGATTTTCTCGAAGGCTTGTCGACACAAAACCTTAAATCCGCTATAATCAGCGATGCCGAAGGCGTGATTGGCCTGGAGATGTTCAGTAACGGCATGCATCTGAGTGGAACATTATTTAAAGACGACACCAGCACAACCCTTTATTACCCGCATATCGCAAGTAATGATGATTGGTGGACCGGAATTGCCGCCTTCAATCCGGGCCCGGCTGCCGGAAAGCTGGTTGTCAAACCATATGCAGCCGATGGTACCTCGCTGAGCCCGGCCGAACCTGCGGCCCCGATTGAAATCGCCGCTAAAAGCAATTTCATCAAAGCTGTTTCTCAATTACAGTTACCGGAAAATACGGCTTGGCTAAAAATTGAGGCAACCGTGCCAATCAACGGTTTTGAACTTTTTGCGACAACCGACAACAAAATGTTAGCTGGTTACTCCAGCGTCGGCCTTGATGGCCTTACCGGAATCTTTCCGAAAAACAGCGACAGCGACAGCAATTGGACCGGCCTGGCCTTCGCCAACACCACCTCCGAACCAATCACGGTCACGCTGAAAGCTTATCGTGACGATGGTACTCTGGTTGCAACCGGACTCCCTCTCCCTCTTGACAGGTATCAGAAAAGTTCAGGTATTGCCGGAAATTACTTTAGCGTTGATATTGACAGCGCTACCTATATCGCCTACAGTGCCACGGCCCCGGTCGTAGCTTTTCAACTTAACGGCAACGGCATCATGCTTGATGCTCTGCCGGGCCGACAATAAAGAAACCAACAAAACCTGTTGACAGATACAAGGGCACAAAGTAATAACCAAAAGCTTTGTGCCTTTTTACTTAGCCATCCCATAACTTTTTACGAGTTCATCATTCTCTAAACATAAGGAAACTGTAATAATGCTGCAAGGATTTCAAAGAAAACATCTGCGGGGCTTGGCCCACGCTTACAAACCGGTGGTCTATATTGGCCAGAAAGGAATCAGTGAAAGCTTATCCGAGTCCTTCGAAGAAGCCCTCGACAGCCATGAACTGATCAAAGTAAAATTCGTCGATTTCAAGGAGAAAGAACAGAAAAAAGAGCTGATCGCAGAGCTTGAAAAGGCGGCGGCCTGTGAAATGGTCGGCATGACCGGTCATATCGCTATCTTTTTTCGTCAGAACCGGGATCCCGAAAAACGTAAAATATCTATGCCAAAGGAGAAAAATTAGAGCATGAGTGTGGAAGCTAATAAGATCATCTACTCAATGATGCGCGTCAGTAAACAGTACGACAACAAACCGGTTCTCAAAGATATCAGCCTCTCCTATTTTTACGGAGCCAAAATCGGGGTTTTAGGCCTTAACGGTTCCGGGAAATCGACCCTTTTGCGGATTTTAGCCGGAATCGAAACCGAATTTAACGGCGAAACCACAATTGCCCCGGGACTTGAAGTCGGCTTGCTCGAACAGGAGCCGCAACTCGATAATTCACTGACTGTGCGCCATATTGTTGAACAGGGGGTTCAGGAAACTGTTGATCTTCTGGATGAATACAATAAAATCAATGAGCAGTTTGCCGAACCGATGTCCGATGATGAGATGGAAAAACTGATTGCTCGGCAAGCTGCAGTCCAGGAAAAACTTGATGCCACGGACGCCTGGGATCTTGATGCTCGTCTCGATATGGCTATGGAGGCACTGCGCTGTCCTCCCGCCGACAGCCAGGTCGATATCCTCTCTGGCGGCGAACGCCGCCGGGTGGCCTTGTGCCGCCTGTTGCTCAAAAAACCCGATATTCTTTTACTTGATGAACCAACCAACCATCTCGATGCCGAAACCGTGGCCTGGCTTGAGCAACATCTGCAACGCTATGAAGGTACGGTTATCGCAGTCACCCATGACCGCTATTTTCTCGACAATGTTGCGGGTTGGATTCTCGAACTCGACCGCGGTCACGGCATTCCCTGGAAAGGCAACTACTCATCTTGGCTTGAGCAGAAAGAGAAACGTCTCACCCAAGAAGAAAAAGTGGAATCTAACCGTCGTAAGACTTTACAGCATGAGTTAGAGTGGATTCGAATGACTCCCAAGGCTCGCCACAGTAAATCAAAATCTCGCATTAAAGCCTATGAAGAGCTCTTGGGCAGTGAGGGTGAAAAACGGGGTCGTGACCTTGAAATCTATATCCCGGCCGGCCCCCGCTTGGGTAAAGTGGTAATTGAGAGTAATGAACTGAGTAAAGCTTTTGGCG
>JAUVDU010000267.1 GCA_030595135.1 Deltaproteobacteria bacterium
CAGGGTGACTCGATATCTTGGCGACATGGCAACCTCCTTCAGTTGCCATAGCTATATCACATGTTGAAAAATAACGAAACTTTAAATGTTACATGGTACTAGTTAGTTGTCCACCATAAAGTTACAGTTAATAGCAGCGAACTTTGCTTCACGACTATTAACGGGGTCAAAGCTGGGGTGCTAGCGCACCTTGCACCAGCAATGACCCCAATCCCGACAGTTTGCAAGTAGGATCTGAATACTTACAACATCCTTCAGTAAACTCTGAATACTTCGGTCAATATTCGCAATAAAGTTTCAATTTCCGCCTCTTCAATAATCAAGGGCGGCGTCAACCGTAAAGTGTTGTCGCCGGCCGAGCCGACGAGCAGATGCTGTTCAAGGCAAGCGCTGACGACTTCGCCTACCGGAACCTTTAAATCGATCCCGACCATAAGGCCAACCCCCCGAATCTCGCCGATGATTTCCGGGAATTTTTGCTTGAGCTGCATTAGTCCCGCGAGGAGAAAAGCGCCGTTCTTGACGGTCTTTTCGACAATCTTATCGTCACGCACGGTTTCAATAGTTGCCAGGGCTGCGACCGAAGCCAGAGGGTTACCACCAAAAGTTGACCCATGTGTGCCCGGGCCGAAATAGCGCATCACCCGATCAATTGCCAACATGGCTCCGACGGGAAAACCATTACCCAGAGCCTTAGCAGCGGTCAAGATATCAGGAACGACATTGCTGTGCTGATAGGCAAAAAAGGCCCCGGTACGACCAATACCGGTTTGCACTTCATCCAAGATCAGCAAAATGCCGCGCTCATCGCAGAGAGCTCGCAAGCGGGCGAGATAATCGGGTGCCGGCAAAATCACGCCGCCCTCTCCCTGCACCGGTTCTACCAACACCGCACAAGTTTTTTCCGTGATTGCTGCGGCCACCGCCTCAACATCATTGAAAGGAACGTAGTCAAAACCATCGAGCAGAGGCTGATAGCCGGTCTGCACCTTTTTCTGACCGGTCGCCGTGATCGTCGCCATGGTGCGACCATGAAAAGAGCGGTGCATCGTAATAATACGCTTAACGCCTTCGCCAAAAACCTCATGTCCATAACGCCGGGCCAGCTTGATCGCAGCCTCATTGGCCTCGGCCCCGGAATTACAGAAAAAAACCTTCTCAGCAAAAGATAACTCACATAAAAGTTCAGCCAACCGCGCTTGAGGCTCAATATGATAAAGGTTAGAAACATGCATCAGCCGGGTCGCCTGTTCGACAATCGCAGCACCTACCCGCGGATGACAATGGCCTAGATTACAAACCGCAATCCCGGCCAGACAATCGAGGTATTCATTACCTTCGGCGTCCCAAACTTTAACCCCCTCCCCTCTGACCAAAGCCACAGGAAAGCGCTTATAAGTCGGCGCCACATAATTTTCAGTTAAAGCAAAATTTTCTTTAGAATTCATAGTTTTAACTCATTCAATTTACTACGTTAGACCGGGGATTTTGAGGCCGCCGGTCAGTTTACTCATCTCATCGGTCATCATCGCCTGAGATTCCCGCAAGGCCTGATTAATGGCCGCCAGAACCAGATCCTGCAACATCTCGATATCTTCAGGATCAACAACTTCAGGCTCCATAACAATTGAGAGAATCTCCTGTCTGCCGTTGGCAACCACTTTGACCATGCCACCGCCAGCGGCAGCTTCAATCGTGCGTTGACCAACCTCTTCCTGCATTTTAGCCATCCGCGCCTGCATCTGCTGCGCCTGTTTCATTAAATTTCCCATACCTTTAGCCATTATAGTATTCTCCTTTGTACCTTTTCAGTTGCGTGGTTTTATTTCGGTAACGCGGCCGCCGAAACGGTCACTGATAAAACGGACTGAAGGATCGTTAAAAATCTCCTCCTTAGTCGGCAAAGGCCGTCGCCGATTGGAACTTTGAGATGCGCCGTTGCGGACGGCACTCCGGGGCCCGGAAGCTGTCGAGGAAGTTTGAAATTTAAGTTCCAAAGAGTCATTTCGGCCCTGAAATTCGGCCCAAAGTGATAAAACATCCTGTTTGACACTCTCCAGATCAAGCAGTGCCAGAGCGTGCGGCGCAACTTCCAATAAAAGTATACCGTTCACGGCAGGCTGCAACCGGGAACGCTGTAACATCGCCCCTAAACGAGCATCCTTATGAGCCAGACGTTCCAAAAAAGCTTCCCACTGTACCTGATCACCAGGCTTAGCGGGTTCAATTTCAGCTGGAGGTTTCGGTTTGTCCCCGCTGTTTTCCGGCTTAAATCTTTTCGACGTATTTTTTTCGGGCTCATTCAAGACTGTTCGTAAATTTTCCGCCGCTCCTCTTTTTCCAACTTCCATGCCTGATGTCGGTCTTGCCGGAGCAACCGGTGCGGCCGAAACCGGCCCGGAAATTTCCGGATAAGAGTCGTTATCACCAGCTAAATGAGAATATTCGCTGAAGTCATCCGGCGGCGGCGGTTGCGGCGGCATCTCCGGAACCCCATACCCATAACTCTCGGTTCGCGCTCTCTCCTCGGCAACTACAGGCTTGACCGAAACCGCTGCTGGTGTTTTTTGTCGTTCCTTTGCAACCGGTGGAACCGGAGGCCGGTTTCGCGTCTGGGGCTGCGCGGCAGGCGTTGAGGCCGCCGGTTTCGGTTTGCTGACGGCCGCAGCCGGATTCCCGGAAAAAGCAACTCTCGGGGAAACCGCTCCTTGAGAAACCGCTGCGGGAGCAACCTTTAAATGACGGTCGATGCGCCCCAACAACTCCTCAACCGGCAATAAATCACGGGCCATGCCCAATTCGATCAGGGCCATCTCCAGTGCCAGTCGCGGGGTCTGTGAAATCTTGATTTGTGAATAGTGTCCCTGCCAGAGATCAAAAAGCTGCTGCCAATATGGTAACGTGTTACCGCCGACCAAAGGCTCAAGCCGCGCAATCTCGTCAGGACTGATAGTAAGTAGTCCTTTTAGATCGACGGAAAGTTTTAAAAAGAGGGCATCTCGAAGATAAAAAAGGAACTCCTCGCTGAACTTTTTGAGATCGACCCCGGCTTGCTCCAGATCATTAACCAGGCTGACGGCGGCGCTCAAGTCGCCGCTGACTATTTTTTCCAGAAGGGCAAAACTGTGGCGCGCCTCAATCAAACCCAAGGCACTACGCAGATCTTCGACCGCAATAACTTCACCGGCATAGGAACGCGCTTGATCAAGCAAGCTCAAAGCATCCCGCATACTGCCCTGGGCCTCACGGGCTAACAAGTCGGTTGCCCCGGGGCCAAAAGTCAAATTTTCACGCTCACCGATTTCAACCAGAGTCGCGGCGATCGTGGCGCCGGTCAAACGACCAAAATCAAAACGCTGACAACGCGAAAGGATGGTCATCGGTACCTTATGAACATCGGTCGTCGCCATGATGAACTTGACATGATCCGGCGGCTCTTCCAAGGTCTTCAAAAGAGCGTTAAAAGCCTCGGTCGTCAACATGTGAACTTCGTCGATAATATAGATCTTGTAAGGTGAACTCTGGGGCAGGTAGGTAACATTCTCGCGCAACAAACGGATCTCGCCAACCCCGCGGTTGGAGGCACCATCGATCTCGATAACATCGGCGGCGTTGCCGGCGGTAACCGCAATACAGTTTTCACACTGATTACA
>JAUVDU010000167.1 GCA_030595135.1 Deltaproteobacteria bacterium
ACCGGACCCGGAACCAACTCAGCTATTTCACGAATCCCCGGGAAAAAATCGAGCCCTTCTTTGGCGACCAACGAAGGATTGGTAGTAACCCCATCGACGAGACCATAATTCATGGCCTCTTTGATCTCATCAAGGTTAGCCGTATCGATAAAAAATTCCATCTCTTACCTCATTTAATGCAAACATTGGAGGTGGAGCCACAATTCGGCCCGCCACCTCCTCAGGATGTTTAAGTTGATATTGAAGCAACAACTGAGAAATTGTTCCGTCAAGCCGGGGATGAAACCAGCTTGGAGCAATCTCACAAAGCGGCTCAAGCACAAATAGTCGATTGCCAAGTTCAGGATGAGGCACCTGCAAATCTGCCTCATCAATTAGATTATCTCCATAAAAGAGGATATCGAGATCGATAGTCCTCGGCCCCCAGCGCTCTTTCCGCACCCGACCCAGCCGGTTTTCAATTGCCAGCAACTGCTCAAGCAGATCGGAAGCGGCCAGTGAGCTCTGAATCAGCACCACACCATTAAGAAAGCCTCCCTGCTCAAGATAGCCGACAGGAACTGTTTCATAGAGGGATGAGAGTTTGCTTAAGGAGGTCGTCGGCAGCCCTGAGAGGGCTTGCAAAGCTTGATTGATCAAGGCCCGACGATCACCGAGATTGCTGCCAAAACCGATAAAAACTTCACACTCAGAGATCACCGATTTCAGCCAGCTTTCTTAGAGGTTGTGTCATGATTGCCGTCGGCAGATTCACCAGACCCGTTTTCAGGGGTCACATCAATCTCTTCAGGCTTATCGTGGGAAGCCTTTCTAAAATTGCGAATCCCTTTACCCAACGCACCACCAATCTCGGGCAGTTTTCCGGTGCCGAAAATAATCAGAATGATGACCAGTATGATAACGAGTTCAGGAATACCAATACCAAACATTTTGACTCCATTATTTCATAAAATCCAAGAAATACAACTTTTGGCCGTTTTCTACTAAAATCAATCAGCAATATCTAGCCAGCTTCCGCCAAACAAAAGTTTGGCGGAAGTGTATGGGAATCGAACCCACCTTTCCGGGTATCAGCCGAAAACACTGGATTTGAAGTCCAGGCTGCCCACCAGTGACAGAGACACTTCCTAAAAAACCGAGCCTCAAATCTTAAGAGAGGGACGAATTATAGCAATTTTCAACCTCAAAGTCAACGCCATTTCGAATTAGAGAACCTAAAAAAAGAGGTCATTTTCTGATCTTTCGAATCAAACTATCTTCTCTGGGGAAAATATCGGCCAACTTTTGCTGCACCACCTGCGCCTCTTCTCTCGTAACCCCGCCGGGGACAAGCACCCTTTGCCAAACCCCTTTCTCTTTAAGGTCAACCTCTACCTGATAAGCGTCAAAGCCTTTTTTCTGCAACATCGCAAGCTGGCTAGAGGCCCTTTTTTTACTCCTAAAAGAGCCAATGTGGATAGCGTAAGGCAACACCGCAGGTTCTTCGGTTATACTGGCGGCGGCCGAGACTGCTTCTGCAAGCGGCTTTATTTCAGCAACGGCTTTCGGGCCGTCTTGCGCTAATTTCACCCCTGAAACAGAGGTTTTTTCTCCAGCATTTTCCGGTAATGCGGCCGAAGCTTCAGATTTCTTCACCGATTCGGCTACCGGCCTATCCAAAACTTCCGCCCTCTGAGCAACAAGCTTCTCTTGCTCCGCTGCCGGCAACTGAGAAACGACTGCCGTCACCGGTTCAAGGGTTGCTTCTTGAGGCAGAGTTCCGGACTCTTTTTCTTTAAGATCGGAGGATTCAATCACCGCAGAATCACGGGCAGGAACTACGCCGGTTTGATGATCACCTGAGGTCTCTTGCACATTTCCTGACCCAGACTCCGCAGTTGTCACTTTTTTCGCGACAATCTGCTCTTTGGCCGACGGCGGCGAAGCAAGTTTAACCGGCTGTGACAAAGGCATCGGTTTAACCACTCGGGCCACCGGTTTTGCGCCAAAATTCTGCAAAAAGAACCAACCGGCACCTCCGGCACAGATCACCACAAAAAGCAGAATCAACAACAGAGGACGACGGCTCCGTGATAATTCTACAACCGGGGGTTGGACTACAGTCGGAGACGGGGCTGGAATCACTTCTGAATGACCAAGCGCTAGATCACCCTCTGTAAAATCCAGCTCATCGACGTCAACATTTAGATCTGTTTTTTCAACATCAGAATCTACATCTTTCATGTTTTCAGACACGTCAGATACTTCATCAACACTTTGACTTGCATCATCAATATCCCGCCCTACATCATCAAGGCTGAAGGCTTCGGCCAAAACCCCTTCCAAATCCGCATCAACATCTTCATCTTCCCAAAGATCGGCCAAAACTCGGATATCTTCTACCTCTGCAGCCGGATCCTTCTGATCTGATGATTGCAGGCCGAATTCTTCGGGATTAAAGTCAAAGATTTCATCAGGACGCTCATAAGCGCTGAACTTATCATCAATCCGACCTTCAGGGAGCGGAGTCTCAGAGCTCATATTTTCAGGCACTACCGAACCAACGTTGTCAACCGCAACATCAAACATATCTCCTTTCCCCTGCTCAGGCTGTAAAGGCCCTTGACAAACCGGGCAAACCGTAACATCATCATCCGCAATCCGCAATTTACATTCAGAACAATACATATCCGATCCCCTCTTTCCCCTCACTCAAACACCAAGTAACTTTTTCAAGAAAAATTATTAATAACTATATACTTTTTTTTCAATCACAGCAAGAGTGATCTCAACTTGACAAAAGACCAACGACATCCTACATTCAATTCAACAACCTTTTACTAAACCTATTAAATCAAATGAGGCAATCATTCCCGTGAATTCAAGCCCAGCCCAACTACTTCCCGATCGTCTCCCGATTCTGGCCCTGCACAATATCGTTATTTTCCCGCTATTAGCAATCAGTATCACCGCCAGACGCCCTGAAGATATCGAACTACTGCTTAATTGTCAGGAAAAAAATAAACTTATTGCGATCGCCAATCAGCACCGGCCCGGAGCCCTGCCCCTGACCTACGACAACATCTATCCGGTCGGCACCGCCTGCCGGATAAGCCAGGCAAAGCTAAATAGCGCCTCACAACTAGAGGCCGTACTCGAAGGTATCTGCCGCGTATCTTTTCTCAGGCTGTTAAATAGTGGCAAACAACCCCAAGCTTTAATTGCCGGTTATCAGGATGGCGGCCAAGCCTCCGACAGCACCACGCAAATGCTTATGGAGAGTGCCTTAAGCCTGCTCAAAACCTGCTGTGCGGCGGGCCAGCCACTGCCCGAATCAGCCACCAACCTGCTTGACCGCATCAGCAACCCGGGACATCTTGCCGACCTCATCATCATCTATCTGCAGCCAAATTTCACGATCCAGCAGCAAGCCCTCTCCCTGACCAACCCCAAAGACCGCCTCAAACTGGTTCATCAGCTACTTTATGAAAAACAGAAAAAATTAAGCCAAGGCGAGAAATCGGGCCATCCCGAGGCCGCACGCTGGCCCGGCCAAACCGGCCCCCAAAACCCACGCGACCCCAACGAGAGTGAGGAGCTCGTTGAGCTTAAGAAAAAAATAACCGAGCTTGAACTCGATAAGCAAATTCACAAAACCGTGATAAAAGAACTCGACCGCCTGGAACGGATGAATCCGGCTGCCCCTGACTACCACAACATCCTCCATTATGTCGAATACATCTCCGAGTTGCCCTGGCAAGAGGAGAGTCAGGAAAACCTTAACCTCAACAAAGCTGAAAAGATTCTTAACCAAGATCATTTCGGTCTCGACAAAATTAAGGAGAGAATTCTAGAACATCTGGCCGTACGCCAACTCAATAAAGATATAAAGGGCCCGATTATCTGCCTGGTGGGGCCTCCCGGCGTCGGCAAAACCTCTCTCGGAAAATCGATTGCCCGCGCCATGGGCAGAAAGTTCATTCGTCTCTCATTAGGCGGAGTCCATGATGAAGCCGAGATCAGAGGTCATCGCCGTACCTATCTTGGAGCCATGCCCGGCAAGATCATCCAAGAGATCAAACGAGCGGAAAGCCGTAATCCGGTCTTCATGCTTGATGAAGTTGACAAACTGGGACGTGATTTTCGCGGAGACCCGGCATCGGCCCTGCTTGAAGTAATGGATCCGGAACAAAACAACGCCTTTACCGACCACTACCTCAACCTACCTTTTGATTTAAGCCGGGTTCTTTTTATCGCCACCGCCAACCAGAGCGATCCGATTCCGGCGCCACTGCTGGATCGCATGGAGATTATCTCCCTGCCCGGCTACAGCGAAGAGGAAAAAAAGAGTATTGCCTGGCGCTACCTGATCGACCGGCAAAGAGAAAACCACGGACTCAAAGAGGAGAAAATAGCCTTTACCGACGAAGCTTTGGATGACATTATCGATCACTACACTCGTGAATCAGGGGTTCGTAACCTGGAAAAAATGATCGGCAAAATCATGCGTAAATGCGCTCGAGATAAAGTCGCCGGCGAAACGATGCCAAAATCAATCACCAGCAGGTCTCTGGAAAAGTTGCTGGGCCCCACCCGATATCACAAGGAACTAGCCGCCGCCCGCAGCCGTATCGGCATCGTTACCGGCCTCGCCTGGACTCCGACCGGCGGCGATATTCTTTTCATTGAAGCAGCTTTAATGGAGAGTAAAAAAGGGGAAAATCTGACCCTGACCGGATCCTTGGGTGATGTTATGAAGGAGTCTGCCCTAACCGCCTTAAGCTATCTTCGCAGCCTCAGCTCTAATTACGGAATAGAGGGGAATTTCTTTGACAAACACCTGATCCACATCCATATACCATCAGGCTCAATCCCTAAAGATGGCCCTTCCGCCGGATTAGCCATCTTTCTGACCCTGCTCTCATTGGCCGGCGGCCAAATCGCCGACCATCAAATCGCGGTCACCGGAGAGATCTCTCTTTCAGGTCGCGTCCTGCCGGTCGGCGGCATCAAAGAGAAGGTTCTTGCCGCCCGGCGAGCGGGA
>JAUVDU010000027.1 GCA_030595135.1 Deltaproteobacteria bacterium
AAAGCTATGACCTGCTGCCCAGCCTAATTCGCCGTGAGCGCAATTTTACGGAAACCGACAAACAGGGTCTTGTAACGCTGCAACAGCAGATCTTAAGCAAGATTATTCCGGCCTACCGCAGTCGTCAGGAAAGCGGTCAAATTGAGCTCTCAACCACTCCCTATTACCATCCCATCCTGCCTTTGCTCTACGACACTAATTTAGCGTCGATTTCACAACCGCATGACCCCTTGCCGAATCTCAGGTTCTCTCATCCCGAAGATGTTGCAACCCAAATCAATAAAGCGATGGAGCGGCACAAATTCTATTTTGGCAACCGTCCGGCGGGAATGTGGCCTTCCGAGGGTTCAGTCTGTCAGGAAATTATACCCTATTTCCAAGAGGCCGGGATTAAGTGGATTGCTACCGATGAAGGGATTTTAGCTAAATCAATTGGTCGTGGGGCTGAACGTAACCAAACTGAAATCGTCAAAGATCCAGCCTCATGGTATCGTTCTTACCGAGTCGAAGAGGGGAGTAGCGGAGTTGATGTTATTTTCCGTGATCATCTGCTCTCTGATCTCATCGGTTTCGTCTATTCGCGCTGGAATGAACAGCAGGCCGCAGATGATTTTATCCGGCGCCTGCTGGAGATCAAACAAGCCATGGGGAACCAGGTAAAAGATCGGGCCGTGGCTGTAATTTTAGATGGAGAAAATGCCTGGGAGCACTATCCGGGTGATGGTGCGCCTTTTCTACGTGAACTTTATGGTCGTTTAAATGACAGCCCCGAACTTAACGCAACTACCATCGGCGACTATCTTGCCCAGCGACAAGAGCCGGCCCCCTTTATCAAACGAATATTTCCGGGATCATGGATTAATCACAACTTCAGAATCTGGATAGGGCACCAGGAGGATAATCTGGCCTGGGAATATCTCGGCCAGGCCCGACGGGCTCTGGTTCTTTATGAACAGCAGCATAGCAAACGGATCGACTCTGACGAACAGTTAAAGGAAAACATTAAGAAAGCCTGGGAACATATCTACATTGCAGAGGGAAGTGATTGGTGCTGGTGGTATGGAGATGACCACAGCTCGGAAAATGATGCCGATTTTGACGAGCTCTTTCGGCGCCATCTGATGACCGTTTATCGTTGTTTGGGAGAGGCGGTACCGGAACACCTTCACCTGTCAATCATTCAAGCCGACAAAACCCTGCACCCCAAAACCGAGATCAGTGCTTTTATCAATCCGAAAATTGATGGGAATATAAGCAGCTATTATGAATGGCAAGCGGCCGCTTTTTATGATGTTGCTCAGTTGGGCGGCGCCATGCATCGCTCTGAATACCTGGTTAAAGCTATATTTTACGGCTTTAATCTGGAAAAATTCTTCCTCCGCATTGATGTCGAACGCAAATTATTGGTCGAAGATGGTTACCATCTGGTAATTAATATTGTTAATGGTCACCAGGAGAAGGTTGATTGCGAAATTTGCTATCTGCATGATGCTAAACGTCTGTTTATGGTTTGTGACAACTTTGATTCCGGTGAGCAGTTTCAAGTAGATGAAAACCTTCAAGAACAAAAAGAGATTCGCTTTGGCATTGACTCCATTTTTGAGACCGAAATTCCATTTCAATCACTTGGGCTCAAGGCGGGGGACGATCTGAATTTTTCCATTACGATTAAACAGCAAGGTCACGAGGTTCAACGCATTCCCTCAGGCGGCTATCTTCATTTCGTTATTCCTGACTCCGACTTTGAAGAACGTATGTGGTATGTTTAGATGCGAAACGTCATCTAACAGCTTTAAATTAAAAGACTTTTTCTTTTTTCGTGAAAATATATGTTGCTCGAATGGAGCTCCGGCGTGAATCCTTACCTGGCAACGACTTCCGATAAGATGTATTATGTTAACTTTGAGATAGGTTTAAATAACGTCCACACCTCCGCCAATCATTACCTTCCACAAAGATCTATCCTCTAATACCCAACTTCATTTTATACTGGACATCGCTCTGACAATCCTGTTACGATCAAAGTTATGAAAAAAAATATTGCAGTTGCCGGTAATATCGGATCCGGCAAATATCGACTCATCGAATTTCTCTGTGCCAGCTATCCTCTGGCGCCATTGTCTAAAATTAAAGATGAAAATCCTTATCTTGCTGATTTTTATTTAGAGATGCCGCGCTGGTCTTTTCACTCGCAAATTTTTATCCTCGCCAAAAAATTTCATTACTTCCAAAAACTAGCTACGACTTTCCATTCCGTCATTCAAAATCGAACTATTTATGAAGATGCTGAAATTTTCGCCCGCAATCTTTACCAGTCCGGTAACATGAGCGAAACTGACTTTAGAACCTATTACGATTTTTACCAGAGCATCTCCTCTGTTTTGCCGGCTCCCGATCTCTTAATATATCTCCATTCATCGGTTGGAGCCTCAAGAAAACGTCTGCAGGCGCGCTCTGACCCCCATGAAAGTTGTATCTCTAACACATATCTAAAACGTCTGAATCGTCTCTATGTTAACTGGATAGCTGATTATGATCTATCTGAGGTCATTATAATTGATACTGAACAGCTTGACTTTGCCACAAACCTGGTTGATCGTGTCGACATTCTTGAAGCTATCGAGAGATTTATATAACAACTAAGCCCTCCCCTTTTTTCCTTTTTAACTTGACAATCTTCTCTGTTTCAAGTAGGGATTCGCGCAAAATTATAATACCCCAATGGAGGATTTTAGCGCATGATTTGCCAGACTGTAAGAAAAGGAAATGAATGTTTTTTGATGAAGGCTTCCGGGTGCTCTTTTGCCGGTGGCAGCTGTAAACCGATTATTGACAAATGTGAAGGTTGTGCAAAAATTAGTGTTGTCGATGAAAAAAGTTACTGTATATGCTTCCCGGATCCGGAGAGCAGATGGCTTAATGGAACCTGCACAATGGCCACACATATCAAACGTGACGTTGAACAAATCAAGAAGAAGATTAACCCTTTGAAAGCATCCAAAAAGGGTATTCGCAGCTAATTAAACATTACTCTTTGCGATTTGATTATTTTATCACATGATTATAAGGCAGGAAGAGCTTAGGGTCTTCTTGCCTTAAATTTTTTTAGTTTATGCGAATTACTGGTGGAATTTTTAAGGGTAAAAAAGTAAACCCTTTCAAAAACCCGGCTGTACGGCCCAGTAAATCCATGCTTCGTGAGGCACTTTTTTCAATATTGGGGCCTGGGTACTGTAACGGCAAGGTTGTTGGTGACTTTTTTTCGGGTAGCGGCGTTATGGCTCTTGAGGCCTTAAGTCGTGGTGCTCAAGTTGTTTATTGCGTTGATTCCGATATAAAAAGTTGCGACCTTATTCGCTCAAATTTCAATCTGTTGAATGCTTCCTGCGCTGACACTCTTTTTCATTTGAGTGTCGATCAAGCCTTGTCACACTTTACTACTTTGGGGGTGGTTTTTGATCTAATCTACCTAGATCCGCCTTATGCCGCCCCGGAGCTCGGTATAGATGCCATAGATAAGGCAATGGCATCTGGGTGTTTAACGCCGGATGCCATTGCCGTATTGGAACATCAAGCCAAAACAGATATTCCGCAAAGCCGGGAAATGTCGATCTGGAAACAAAAAAAGTATGGTCATTCGAGGCTGACTTTTTATAACCGAAAAAGTTGAAAATGATGATCTAGTGTCTGACTGAAAACCTGATAATTTTCTCGAGTGCAAGGCATGAATTGAGGAAATTGGCGGTTTTCGGGCAGATATAACAGGAGAGCCCCTTGTCACTTACTTCAAGCGAAATTTCTCATCAAAGTTCGGCCGCTATTTTCCCGGGCTCATTTGATCCGGTAACGGTTGGTCATATCGATTTGATCGAAAGAAGTACTGCAGTATTTGATGAGGTGATTGTTGCCGTAGCCTGCAACCAGGAGAAAACCCCTCTCTTTACGGTAGCCGAAAGAATTGAGATGATCAAAAAAGTTTTTTCCGATAACCCACGGGTTAAAGTTGAAACCTTCGGCGGTCTTCTGATCGATTATTTGGTTAAAAGAGAAGTGCATGTTATTATTCGTGGGCTCAGGGCGGTTTCCGACTTTGAATACGAATTTCAGATGGCTTTGATGAATCGGAAACTGGCTCCTGATGTTGAGACTTTCTTCATGACCTCCAGTGCTCTCTATACCTATGTCAGTTCTCGAATCGTTAAAGAACTTGCCTCTCTGGGTGGAGATGTTTCAGATCTGGTTCATCCGCTGGTTGAAAAAGAAATTAAAGCAAAATACGGCACTATTAAGAAAGTGGCAGATTAAACTGAAAAACTATTACAAAGTTGCCGGGGCTCTTTTTTTATGGAGCACTTGGGGGGTTGTGGTCAAAAAGCTGCAACTCAACCCGCTTCATATCGTTTTTTTTACGACACTTTTTTCTCTGCCCCCTATTTTTATTATCTCTTCCTGCAGGTCTGGAGCTCTTCAGCAAAACCTTTCCGGCATTCGTTTACACTACCCGCACCTGATACTTCTCGCTGTAAGTTTACTCCTCAACAACTATTTCTATTTTGCCGCGTTTCATCACACATCAATTGCCATTGCCGTCTTTACGCATTATACGGCACCGATCTTTGTTGCTTTTCTCGCCCCTTTTCTGCTTGCAGAAAAATTTGAAAAACGGCTTCTGTTGCCGCTGACTGTCGCTTTGCTCGGTCTGGCGATTATCCTGGCCCCGGATTTTAATTTCAACCTTTCGGCGGCGGATGCGACAGGGGCTCTATATGGAGTTGCTTCCGGCCTAGCCTATGCCTTTACCCTTATTTTTGCAAAACGTTTGACTTCTAAGCTCTCACCTCTTGCCCTGGTGTTCGGACAAAGTTTTTTTATGATATTGGTTCTCTCACCTTTTTTTGCTTTTAATTCCCTGTTTTCCTTGCCCACTTTATCCTGGTTCTGGTTAATCGGCCTTGGCCTTACTCATTGCGCTCTGGCTCCCCTGCTCTACCTCTCTGGTTTAAGTCATATTAAAGCCCAATATGCGGCAATTATCGGTTATCTTGAACCTTTATCGGCAGTTTTTTTGGGTCTTTTGTTGGCTCATGAAGCTCCATCATGGTCGACCTGGATGGGTGGAGCGTCAATCCTGTTTTCCGGTGCTTTGATTACCGGCCTTAGAAAGAGATCACAAACATGAGTATAATAGATAATCATCCTAGAGAATGGAAGATCGCACCATCTCAGCCTGAGCTACATAAGCACCTTTGCGATGAGCTTGATCTCTCTTCCCGTTTGGCGACAATTCTGATTAACCGGGGCTTTGCTGATCCTCAAAGTGCCCATGATTTCCTCCATCCATCCCTGCATAATCTACCTGACCCTTTTCTTTTGGCCGGCATGGAAAAGGCAGTTGATCGCCTTCTTCTGGCTTTTCGTCGCCAGGAAAAAATTTTTGTTTTTGGTGATTATGATATGGATGGTATTTCGTCGACTGCTATTTTAGTAGATTATCTCAGACGAAGCGGTTTTCAAGTCGATTATTCGATACCTTCACGGCTTGACGACGGCTATGGTTTAAACCCGGAAGCCGTGAAAAAGGCTAAAGCATCGGGGGTTGATCTGGCGATTACGGTTGACTGCGGGATCTCCGATTATGAAGAAATTGTTCTGGCAAATTCTCTGGGGCTGGATATTATTGTTACCGACCATCATCAAATTCCTGAAAGCACTCCCCCGGCCTGTGCCATCATCAACCCCCACCTTAAAGAATGTCGCTATCCATACAAGGAGTTGGCCGGTGTCGGGGTTGCTTTTAACCTGATGATGGCTTTACGAAAATGTTTACGTCAAGCCGGTTTGGCCAAGGATGTAAATCTGCTTCAATATCTTGATCTGGTGGCCTTGGGGACGGTTGCGGATGTGATGCCTTTAACCGGCGTAAACCGTATTTTTGTAAGTTTTGGTCTGGTCGAAATAAATAAGGCCTATCGCCGCGGGCTCAGGTCTCTTCTTGCGACCTGCCGTTTCCAGCGCGGCCAACAGATTAAAGCCCGCGATCTGGCTTTCCGTCTGGCTCCGAGAGTAAATGCCGTTGGTCGTATTGCCAACGCCAGAACTGCGGTCGAACTCTTTTTAACTAAAGATCAAGCCGTGGCCACGAGACAGGCTCAGTATCTTGAAGAGTGTAATGAACGTCGTCGTCAGATTGAAAAAGAGATCAAGCTTGAGGTTGACAAACTGATTGCCGAAGATGAGAGTCTGCTCTCGGCTAAAGCAATTCTTTTAGCTTCAGAAAATTGGCATCCCGGGGTTGTCGGGATTGTTTCATCAAGAATAGCTGAAAGTTATGGTAAACCGACAATTTTGATTGCTTTGGAAAATGGAGTGGGGAGAGGTTCGGGACGCAGTGTTCCCGGTCTTAACCTGGTTAAGGTGTTAGAGCATTGTCAGTCGCACTTGATTCGTTTTGGCGGCCATGCGCAAGCCGTCGGTTTAACGGTTGCTCAAGAAAATATCTCAACTTTACGTATCTATGTTGAAAATTATCTGGCCGATTGCGGCCCCTTGCAGGCCGAGCTTCCTGAACTCCTGCTAGATGGCACGCTAAAGCCCGGCGAGGTTAACCGTAAATTACTCAAAGAGTTGGAACAGTTGCAACCTCTTGGTCAGGGCAACCCGGAACCAGCCTTTCTCCTGCCGTCAATGCAATTAATCAAGGCAACAATGATTGGCCAGGGCGGACGACGACATCTGAAATTTATTTTTACCGATCATAAAAGAGATCACCGTTTACCGGGAATTGCTTTCAATTTCACCGGCACTTGTCCGCAGACCGGTGAGAATTTTGACCTTGCCTTCACCCCCGAAGAAAATATCTGGCAAGGAAAATCGGAAATCCGCATTAATCTTGTCGATTTTCGCCCCGCCCAGAGCAGTGACTAACATCGAGATGGCTAAGTAAAAATTTCGATAGACAAGCTGTTGTGGTTCTCCAGGCGCGAGACCATACATATAGTATGTCGAGTGTCTGGAGAACCACAACAACGCAGGATATCGGAACTTTTTACGACGCCATTTTAACGATCAAAAAAAGGACTCTTAGTTGTAATTGAAAGAGGAATAGCGTAAGCTATTTTTACGTCGGCCGGCAGCATGCCCAGTTCAAGAATCGCTTTGCCGCAAGAGAACATAATCCGGTTATCAATATGGTGCAAAGCGGCAACCGACACAGCGCTGCCTAAAGCAATACCAAGATCAATAACATTAAAGTTGCAACGCCCCTCACCTTCCCGGCTGCAGGCCTGACAATCAGCATAACCACAATCCCCACAGCGAGGTATTCCTAACGGTTTAAAACTTGTACCGATTACCAGAACAGCTGGTACCTGATAGATATTGTTGGCGTCTCGTTGAAAAAAAGGGATATCTTCTTCTGCGGCAATCTTCTCCATTCTTTTGGCTACCCGATCTTTATCATCAGCTGTCAACAAGGCCGTAACAATCGTGTCTGCTCCCTTTCCTTTAGGTGCTGTACGGGCTGCAGCGGCCATCAGGCGGCCAACCTCCAGAACTGCTTCATTTTCCAGGTCTTTGTCGAATGTAATCATTTTTCATCCTCGTAACTAAGTTACAAAAAATTTTTGTAACTATTCAGCTAACCCGTAAATTCTGGGGACACAATCCAGATTTCCTTCGGAGAATCAGGTTATGTCCCCAGAATTCACTGAAATCTATCAAATTTAGGTGCTTTTTTACTTACGCTGAATAGTTACAAATTTTTTTATCTGCTGCCAACAAAAAAATTGTGGCAAAGAGATACTAAACATGATAATCGTTAATAACTATTTTTGCAAGTGTTGGAATTTTGAAAGGATAAGATAGAAAATGTCACAATCAGCTCTCTGGGCTCCCTGGCGCATAAACTACATTCTTGAAGACAAAACCGAAGAGAGCAATTCAGGCTGTCTTTTTTGCCGTCTCCACGAAGAGAATAAAGATTGTGATAACCTTATATTGGAACGTACTAAATATAGTTACGTACTTTTAAATCGTTATCCCTACAGTAGCGGACACCTGCTGGTATTACCAGCAGCGCATGTTGCCGATCTGGATGAACTTGAGGCAGAGCCCTATATTGATTTAATGGTGCTCCTAAAAAAATCAATTAAGGCCCTGCAGAAAGCGTTGCAGCCGTCCGGTATTAACGCCGGTATCAACATGGGAGCTGCCGCCGGAGCCGGGATTGCGGCTCATCTCCATTTCCATATTGTTCCCCGTTGGCCCGGAGATCATAATTTTATGCCGGTTATTGCTGATACTATGGTAATGCCGCAACAGCTTGAATCATCATATGAAGTGCTGAAGCCTTTTTTTTAGAGATTAACTTTTGATTTGTGGAGAGGGTTGTTACAGATGCGTTACTTAAAAATTGCTGTAATTCTGGTTTTCCTGTTGTTTGTTCTGGTTTTTATCTTTCAAAATAATGCCGCTTTATCGGTAGGTCTTGATTTGAAATACGGGTTTGGTGAATATGTTTTACAGAAATCACCTCCGCTCTATATTGTTATCTTCTGTGCGCTTTTCCTTGGAGCCCTTATGGTGGCAATGTTGGATATTGTAATCATTTTCAAAAACCGTCGCCAGCTCAAAAAACAGAAAAAGAGTATCAGTGAGCTTGAGGGTGAATTGGCTAAATTCCGCAATCAACCGCTGACCGAAAGCAGTGTTTCAGTTGAACCATCAGTAATTGACAGTTCCAGCAAACCTGCTTAATTGGTCTGCATGCCTTTACAAGATTTGCTCTTTGCGGCCTTACTGTTTCTACTGATCCTTCTTCTTCTGTTTTTGGGAAGAAAGAAAATCGTTGCGCTCTATCGCCGCTGTTTTGGGAAACAGAAAAGCGAAGAGACTTTCCGGATAATCGAGGAAAATCGGCTATCCGGCAAAGAATCGACTCTTTTGCGAACCTATTTCAAGGGGCTCTCTTATGTTATTGCCAATGAAACCGACAAGGCGGTTGCTGAATTTGTCAAAGTAGCCCGCATTGATACAACCACAGCCGAAATTTATCTGGCTTTAGGGCAGCTGTTTCGTAATAACGGTGAAATGGAACGGGCGATTCGAGTTCATCGTGATATTTTATTACGTCCCAATCTTCCTGATGAGGTACGCAAGCAAACCTTCTTTGAAATAGGTCTCGATTATAAACGGGCTGGTCTATTTGATCGGGCCTGCCGGACTTTTGAAGAAATCCTGACCCGAGATCCGAAAAATTTCGCCGCCCGCCAAGAGCTCTATTCTCTCTATGAAAACTTAAAGGAGTGGGAAAAAGCTCTCACCCTGCACGACTCATCACCATCCACGCAAAATGAAATCAACATCATCGCCCACTTGACCACTGAGGTGGCTAAAGCGGCAGAAGCCTCGGGAGATCGAGAGAAAGCCCTGATTTTTTTTCAGCAGGCCTTAGAAGTTGATGATAGTTGTATTGATGCTTGGCTCCATTATGGAGATTTTTTAAAGAGTGAGAAACAGCTAGCGGAAGCCTTGGCCGCTTGGGAGCGGGCCTTTAGATTAAATCCTGACTTTGTCAGCCTGATAACAAGCCGCTTTTCTAAATTAAAGGAAGAGGAAAGAGATAAAGTTGAAGAAGAATTCTTCTCTCGTCACCTTGAAGAGTTCGGTGAAAAGCGAAAGTTCAACCTTATCTATATTAGCTGGTTGATTAAAACAGAGCAATTAACAGAAGCTGGGGATCGGCTGAAACGGGTAATGACCGAGAAACGTGGAGACGCTGAAGTATTTTCTCTGGTTAGAAATTTATTAAATAAAATAAGAATTTCCGGTGATCTTAACCGAGACCTTTATGATTCACTGGTACGTAATTTTTTTTCTACACAACTTCGTTTCGAGAAAGCCTATCGTTGCCGGAAATGCGGTTATCAGCTTGATGTAATGGTCTGGAAGTGCCCCCGTTGCGCCACCTGGGACACTATTGCGGTGCGTTAGATATTATGAGCTCTGAAGAAAAAGATAATTTACGCGGGTTTTATCGTTGCGATATTCAGCTCCCCTTCTCCTTTTCGATAATCAAAGGGAAAGAGGTTATAGGCCCCTATTCTGGAAGAACTCTTAATTTGGGAGGAGGAGGGATGTACTTTACCACAACCTGCCCCCTACTCCAACCCGGAACCTTACTTCTAGCCGAATTTTTGCCTTCTGAAAAAGGAAAAAAACTACCTGAAGGAGTGTTGCCGGGTGACTTTATGGCTCGGGTAATTCGTGAAGAAACCGGAGTTTGTGAGTCCACGATTGAAAGACGTTATCGTTTGGCGGTTGAGTTCAAATTCCCTCACAAAGCCACCAAAAATGATATCGTTGCCTACCTGAACCGTTACGAATCCCACCAAAGGTAACACCTGCAACATCCCATAAGTAACACTGGTCACATCGCCCCATGGATGACCTTCCAGTGGCATCGCCGGTTGCAGACCAGCCTCTACTTTATTAGCCTTGCATGTTCCGCAGCGAACGGTACAGCTTTTGGCAGCTAGAATGCCTGCATTTTGTTAGATTTCGCTTAGTTCCGGTAATAAATAATTCTTCCATAAACTTTCCTTAAATTTAGTT